>JAHDIM010000041.1:12206-22230 GCA_020630805.1 Anaerolineales bacterium | reverse complement strand
GTAGGTGTGGCTGTAGCAGCAGCTTCAACAGTTTGGGTTTCAATGGCCCCAACTGCCAAGTCTGAAAATGGTCCTTGGACCGCACGCCCTTGAAAGGCGCGGAACGCAAACACCATGGTGATCAGAATATTGACCACCACCACAAATGCCATTAGTCCGACCACGTAGCGCCAAATGTTACGCTTGGGCTTCCGCTTGCGCGGCGGATGGCGCTGTTGTTTTAGACGTTCTTGTTCGTATGGGGTGTATTGGTTACGGCGGTTGCGCATGTGGCAGATAGATTACGGTTGGGTCTAAGCTACTTAACGACTATCAGTGTCGAATATCGGAATAAATAACAATACTTAGGATTTTCAAAAATAATTTCAAAGGTTCGATGATAGTCGGTGAACCACTGTTCAACGCGTGCCAAAGCGTTGGCGAGAAAATTGCACTGATTTAGATTTACGGTTACATGCCGAGAAATTGACCAACGCCCACATTCTCTCTACAATACCCTCATGGCAAGTCTCTTGCAAATTGATGTCACTCTACTAGATCTTACTAGTGCAACAAATCGGCCACAGCTTGGCTGGATGCTTGAAGGTGCCCCGCGCAATGCCGCTCGGCATCGCATGCAGGATCAGCTTTTGTTGTTCACAGCCCTTCAACCAGGGCCAGCAGCACCACAACGCTTATATGAAGCATTGCTGACCGCCGCGTATGATGCCTACTTTAGATCAACCGGCACGGTCACTGCATCTGCAAGAGATGCAATCTCCGCTGCCAATCAGCAACTCAACATTATTCCCAATGCCCAAGGCTCGCAAGCATCTATTGCTTGTGCCGTTGTAAAAGAGAATGAGCTTTATGTTGTACAAGCTGGCGCATCGCACTGCTTTGCGCTAAAAAGCAATGCTGTTGAAGATTTTAGCCTGTTACCTGAATTGACCCGCCCGCTTGTTGGGTCCACAGCGCCAGACTTCCATTATTCGCACTGTCGCCTGGACGGCAATGAATATTTGCTCATCGCCCCGTTCATGAGTCACAACATTACGGACAGTCGTGTGCAGCGCGTGAGCCGTGGCACACCTCGCGTGTTCATGAGCATGTTGCTCAAAGAATTTGGAAGTAACTTCCGCAGCCTTGCCGCACATATTACCGTTGAGCCGCCTAGCCAGACGATGTCACATGCAGCATCTTTTGCCGCAGAGCGGTTTGGATTGCGTCCACAGCCCGTTGAGCCACCACCAACCGCAAACATTCAAGAAGCCATTGCGCAAATTGAAGAACAATCTGCAGCTGCAGTCGTCGCACCAGACGAGTCATTGATTGATACCGATACTAAAGAGCTCATCCTTGGACAAGAGCCACAGTTTGACTCGCCTGAGATCTACGCAGAACCCATCCCTGAGCCTGATGCGGGAGAGATCCCTGAGTCGTTTACGCAGGAAGTTCAAGCGGCCGCCGCAGGTTGGATTGATTCAACGCCAGAACCCGCCCCACAGCCTGCAAGACCAAAGGCCGCTTACGTAGAAACGGAAGCATTCGCCGCTGAGATTGACGAAGACGATTACGATTATGAACCGCGTGAACCGCTAGGCGATCAAATTTCGGCGCGCCTTTCTGGCATGTCAAATGGTCTCCGAAGTTGGTTTGTCAATTTACCCCTCGTCGGTTTACGAGACGGCATTGAGAACGGCGTTGGCGGTATATTCGGCTCCATCACTGGCGGCAGTCGTAATATTGCTGGACGGCTAACACCACGTGAGCAAGATGAACGACCCGTTTCGCCGCAAGTTTTGTTATCAATTGCGATCCTTATTCCATTAGTAATCGGGATGTTGGCGGCGATTATTGTGATTCGCTTTGGACGTGCTGCGCAATATGACACGCACTATGCCTTGGCAATTGAGCAAGCGACCGTAGCGCGAACTTCCGCAGACCAAGTCATTGCCCGCAATACTTGGTACGAAGTTGTACGCGAGCTTAACAGCGCCGCAGTCTTTCAGCCAAATGATCCCGGCATCACACAACTTCGCCGCGAAGCAGAGACAGCCTTAGATCAGATTGAAAATGTCATTCGGGTTAGAAATCCGCAGGTCATTGATACTAGTGGACTACCTCGTGACACTGAGTTTGATCACATGGCCTATGTGGAAGGTGCCCTGTACGTTGCCGATGAAGACTTAGCCACAGTATATCGATTTGAGCGTAGCGCTGAAGGCAACTTCTATTTGTTAGATGACAACTTCAATTGCAATGGGCGCGAAGGTGTATTGCAGCTCACTTCCATCATTGATATTGCGCCACAGTTTTTCCCAAATGAAAGTGGAAAAGTTGGGATTGTCGCGCTAAGTAGCGATGGCGTTTTAGCTTGGTGTGCCAGTGGCGAAAGCATGCGGAGCACCCAACTTGAATCTTTAGCCTCTGGATGGGGGCGACCCGTTCAAATTGAAGTCTTCGCAAATGCACTATATGTCCTCAATCCCGCCTTCCAAGCCATCTGGGTTTATCAGCCAGCAGGTAACCTTGGCGGTCTCAACCCACAACCGTTTGATTACTTCGGCGCAGACAAACCTGACCTTTCCAACGTGATTGACTTCACAATTGGCAACGGCGAAGTATATTTATTGACCGACACTGGCGAAACGTGGCGCTGCTCAACTGGCACTGCCGAAGCTGCCCCCACTTGCGGGTTGATGGTCTTCCAAGACTCACGGCCAGACTTCCCAAGTGGCGAACGCATTATGGATATTCGCCAACCATTTGCAATTCAATATACGGCGCCGCCAGAAACATCGCTCTACATTGTGGACAATGCCACCTTCGGCTTCTACCGCGTCAGTACGGATGGCGTCTTGCAAGTACAATATAAGCCACCCACCCAAATTGAAGGGCGTCCTTCCGCATTTGTGGCCGGGAATGCAAAAGAATTGTTCTTTGCGTCAGGCACACAACTCTACGCAGCAACACGGCCATAAACATTGACTTAATCACAAAGCGGGCTCCTACGTAACCTGAGGTTATGTTGAGGAGCCCGCTTTGTAGTTAAAGGCATTTCTATTTTCTATAAAGCAGACTGAATTGCGCCGCCATCAAAGTAAAACGCTTGCCCAGTCACAAACGTGAGCGCTGGTGAGGCGACCATTGCAACGTACTTCCCAAATTCTTCGGGGTCACCGGTTCTTCCCATCGGGATAACCTGCGCTGCCAGCGCCTCTTCTTCCTCAGCCGTCCGTCCGGACATTGAAGCGCGCTTTTCAAAGATTGACGTCAACCGTTCCGTTGCCGTAAACGTTGGATTGACAGAATTGATACGCACATTGCTTGGCGCAACTTCTGTCGCCAGCGAGTTCAACATCCCAATCACAGCCATCCGAATTGAATTAGACAACATCAGGTTTTTGACTGGTTGTTTGACCGACACAGATTGAATGGCAGTTACGCTACCCGTGCGGCGTTCCACCATGTGCGGAACAACGGCATAACATAACCGCACAGCACTCATTAGGGTAAGAGTTGTTGCAGCTTCCCAATCTTCAGGTCTAAAGTCAAAGAAGTTTCCTGCGGGGGGGCCTCCAGCATTCAAAATCAGTATATCGATTTGGCCGAACTGGTCTAAGGTCGCTTTCACGAGCGAATCGATATCTTCTTGGACGCTCACATCTGCAACGTGTGATGCAACTTCAGCGCCGGTCGCGTCGCGAATAGATGCCGCTGCGGCGTCAATGCGTTCTTGGGAGCGCGACGACATCATTACTTTTGCGCCTTCTTTGGCAAGCGCCAGCGCTGAAAAATACCCGAGTCCTTTTGAGGCGGCAGTCACAAGGGCGACTTTGCCTTTCATTTCTAAATCCATAACTGTCTCCTATTGCAGGGCTTTGTAATCTGCAGAGAAGTGTATCAAAGTTTCGATGCGTTCAGGCGTTGGGACGCCTTAAGGAGTGCATAAACGACTTGTCGTAATGGGACAAGTGTTTACGCACCCCTCTAATCCAGACTGGCAACTACGCTAAGGCTGCCAGTCTGGATTGGCGTCAAATACGTCACCATTGTTTGTCAGGCGCGTTACGGCTAACGTCTCTAAGTTCAACCGATACAACTCATATTGCCCCGTTCTGTTCGAGTCAAACACTAAAGATTGTCCATCTCGCGAAAACGATGCAGCCCCATCTACGGCAGGATTGTCTGTCAATTGAGAGATGAGTTGTGTAGCAAACTCGAAGAAGTACAGCTCATAGTTCCCCGTGCGGTTAGAAATGAACACCACACCACTACCATCTGGATGATAGACCGGGTAGCGGTCACTGCCCTCTGCTGCTAACAATAGCGTTGTTTCGCCGCTCAGCAGTGAAAGCGTGTACAGGTCATAATCCACCCCACCGCGATTCGAGGCAAACACAATGGTGCGACCATCTGGCGCAATGGAGGGATGAATGTCATATGCCAGATCATCTGTTAGTCGAATAAGCTCACTGCCGTCCCAATTGACTTGATACAGTTCGCGGTTGCCATCCATTTCACTAGAGAAAATAATCGCACTGCCGTTTGCGTGCCACACAGGGTCACGATCTAACACGGAATTATTGGAGACATTCACAATCTGATTGGTGGTAATGTCATAGGTGTAAATGTCTGAATCGCCATCCCGATCTGAGGCAAAGACAAGGCGCGAGCCTTCAGGTGACCACTTCGGAGAAATATCTGAAGTAATTGTGTCAGTAAGCTGTTGCGAGTTTCCTGTCGCCGGATCCAGCAACATGATATTTTCTTGCCCCTGCTCACCGGAATGATAGGTAATCAGCCCCTGCTCACTGCGGATGGCTGGCAGAGGTGTTGGCATTTCGGTGGTCGCAGTAGGTGCCAACGTCGCAGGCAACATTGTGGCAGTGGGAGTAGCTGGCAATTCCGTTGGCCCATCTACCTGTTCTAGCGTCGCTTCAACTTCTGGCGCTTGGGTTGGATTCAGCGCAGCAAAACTCAACGGCGTGGCATTGGGCAAAACCTGATCACGCGGCGCAATGCCAATGGTGCACGCTAGCGATGTCAGAAATGGAATAGTCAGCAGACTTAGCCGCCAAATCTTGCTCATGCTGCCTCCTGTGAGACCGGCAACTCAACCGTAAACGTGCTGCCAACCCCTAGTTCAGAGCGCACATTCAAATCACCATCATGCGCTTGCACAATCTGTTGAACAAGAGCCAATCCCAAACCTGAACCTTCAACAGTACGGCTTGATGTTCGCTGGGCTCGAAAAAGTTTTTCAAAGATAAACGGCAAATCATCTTCTGGAATGCCTTCGCCCGTGTCACGAATACGACAACTCAACATCGTATCGATCTGTGACAAACTGACGGCAACCGTGCCCCCTGCTGGGGTGTATTTCAACGCATTGTCCAGTAAATTGATGAGCATTTGCCGGAGTTGCACCGGGTCACCTTGAATTTGTGGCAGTCCGGGCTGTAGGTTCAAATCCAGCCCAATTTGACGGGTTTCAGCTAAGTCAGAAACATCCAAAATGATTTGCTCCACTAACGCGCCAAAATTGACTGCGCGGCGATCCAATTGGAAGTCTGGCGCTTCTAAACGAGCAATCAACAGGAGGTTGTCGACCAACTGCGTGAGATGTTTGGCTTCGCCGCCAATGATGCTCAGCGACGCGGCATTACCATCGATGTCATTGGGAGAGCTGCTCACTTTTGAGGCATGCCCTTGAATAATGGTGAGCGGCGTTTTGAGCTCATGCCCGACATTCCGAATGAAATTCCGATAGTAGGACTGTTGACGCTTGGTCACACTGTTGTCCTCCATTAGCAGCAACGTGACCGTTCGAGTCACATTAACCCCGCGCACTTTCACTGCTTCCGCGTTGTCGTCGTACAACGTGCGGACAATGTGCTGTTGCCGCCGCTGCACATCCCAAGATAGTTTGATGAGGTCTTGCATGCCACGCCAGTTTGTCGCTTGCTGATTCCATGCCAACGGTTTATCACCGCGAAAGACCCACGCCGGATATGGAAAGCTTGTCACCACGCGTTGCCACTCTTGGCGCTGTTGCGTGCGATACCAAAGCCAGCCGCCGCCCATTAGCACAGCAATTGGCAACGTAAAGCACGCGAGAAATTCGAGTGGGCCAAAGTAGATGACAAAGTCAAACATAGTGAGAGTGAAATTTGAGAGTTGATAGTTGAGTTTCAGCCTTGACGCTAACTGCCGTCAACTTTCATCCCTCAACTAACGCACTTTCAGATCGCGAACTTATATCCTATACCGCGCACATTCACGATCACACTTGGGGCTTTGGGATCTGGTTCTAGCTTTTGCCGCAGTGACCAAATGTGTTTTTCCAAGGTCTTTGTTTCAATGGTGCGGTCTTCTGGGATATCAAAAACTGCCGCTAGTAATGCTGTTTTACCAATTGGGCGTCCAGCGTTTGTGACCAGATAATTGAGGAGGTCAAACTCTTTTGGAGTCAGTTCAACAATCTGCCACTGATTATGGATTTTCCTTCGGACTGTATGGCCCAGCGTGTCGATCTGTAAGTAGCCGCCAAATTCTTGCAAAGGTCTTGGCAAGCGCGCCTTGACGCGTGCAATCAATTCCCGGACATCAAATGGCTTCGAGATGTAATCATCTCCGCCCATGGTGAAGCCAAACTCTAGGTCGCTAATGCTGTTTCGGACCGTCATAAAGATAATCGGCGTGCGATCATCGGCTGCGCGAATTTCGCGGCACACTGCTAACCCATTAGGATCTGGGATCTCAATATCAAGCAAGATCAGAGCTGGATGTTCAGTACGCCACACATGCAAGGCTGTTGCCCCCTCCCCAGCCGTCAGCACGACGTACCCTTCGTGCTCCAATGCTGGTCGAACAAAGGAGATGATGTGTTCGTGATCATCGACAACAAGAATTTTGTGCATGCGTTTTTTGTACTATGTAACTAACTAAAATTCAGAAAAGCTATTGTACTTGGGCAAGTGCACGTTGAAAAGCGGACGTAATGAGTTCGACTTGCAGGTTCGCCCCACTTTGCCAGATGACAGCATCCACCTGAAATTTCTCACCGATGGCCCGCATTTGATCGGTCTCATTAAGTGTTGAGCCTTGCACCGCATGGATGTTCACCAGATAGTCTGAATTAGATTCGATTTCCGCTTGCAGAATCTCGGCAGCGCGCAGTCCAGCGTCGTCTCCCTCGAGAACCAAAACATCAACAAGATACGGTGCAGCTTGAACAGAGTCATGTGAAGTAGTAAACATAAGCCAGATTATGGGTAAGCCTAGAAATAAAAGCATCCGGGCAAAATAAGTCCGTAGTGCCGCCGTTTGATCTCGTGAAGTCTCCATGTAGTTTGCGTAACCTCTGCGTGGGGGAATAATGTTTTTGGTCAGATGATGACTAATGGTCGCCAAGCCGTGTCAACCACAACACAGAGTGCAATTTTGGAGGCCCATCAGCCATCATCGGAACCGCGACTTGTCATTCAACGCTTTTGTTGTTTGACGTCCATATTGTCTGCGGTTGAAGTTACTGTGGGGTTCAGGATAAGTTACGGCGTGGCAAAGAATTTGGTAACTTTCTGGTAACTATTGGACTTACGGTGCTGGCCAGCACACTAAGAATTCTTAACATCGCATCCCTTCTCGGCCTGGCTCGTCCGTGTCCCATTATGCTGGTATTATCTTACCTAGATCAAATGTTTGGTTGTTACACTTAGAACTATGACAATTACTTGGTATCAGGGGCCAGCGGGAACTGGAAAGACCACTGCTGGAATTGAATATCTGACGCAACTACTTGCGGATGGTGTGCAGCCTCGCAATGTTTTGATTCTGCTGCCCCAGCAGACTCTAAGCGCCCCTTGGAAGGCAGCAAAACAAGCGTTGGCAATCTCAGACGCGAATGCTAGCACCCTGCGAATTGCCACGCTGGCTGAGATTGCGAAAGAACTGTTAGAACGTTTCTGGCCGCTGGTCGCAGAAGAGGCTGGTTTCGCAGCCGTGGATCAACCGCCGACGTTTCTAAACCTAGAAGCCGCGCAATATTACATGGCGCAAATTGCACGTCCGCTCATCGAACAGCACGGTTACTTTGCCTCTGTCACCATGGATCGCAATCGGCTTTATAGTCAGCTCATTGACAACCTCAACAAGGCTGCCGCCAACGGCTTTTCGATCAAAGAAATTGCTGCGCGTCTGCAACCCGCCCTTGGCGATGATGAAAGCAATTTGCGTATTTTTGCCGATGCCCAAGACTGCGCATTACGCTACCGCCAATATTGTTTAGACCATAACCTGCTGGACTTCTCACTGACCATGCAGATATTTAGCGAGCATCTCTGGCCGCATGCGCTTGTCCAAAATGATTTGCGGCAGCGCTATTCCCATCTGATTTTTGACAACCTTGAAGAAGACACGCCTGCCGCTTGTGACTTTCTCCGAGACTGGCTGCCAATGCTCGACTCGGCATTGCTTATTTATGACATGGACGCCGGTTACCGCGTCTTCTTGGGCGCTGACCCCACCGTCATGTTGATATTGCGCGACTTTGCAACAACCCAACGCGACTTTACCGAAAGCAGAACCAGCTCCCCAGAACTGAGCGAATTCGCAGCCCGGATGCGCAACCGACTTGGAAAGAAACGACCAACCCAAGACATTCCTTTTCGCGAAAGCGTGTCGTACGCATTCCAACGCTTCTTACCACAAATGACCGACTGGGCCGCGCAAGATATTGCGAACTTAGTCCATAACGAAGGCGTTGCGCCCAGCGACATTGTGGTGCTGGCGCCGTTTCTGTCAGATGCACTCCGCTATTCGCTTTCAAACCGCTTAATGGCGCTGGAAGTTCCGGTGCGCTCAAATCGACCATCGCGGTCACTGCGTGATGAGCAAGCCACAACAACGCTGCTCACGTTTGCAGCCATTGCGCACGCCGATTGGGCACAGCCTCCGTCGCGTTACGAAGTTGCCCAAGCGATGCACACCGCCATCGCGGGCTTAGATCAGGTGCGCGCTCAATTGATTAGCAAAGTGCTGTATAACCCTAAAGAAGGGTCGCTACGGGCATTCGCTAATCTAAAACCTGACATGCAAAATCGCATTGGGTATCTGAACGGCGAACGCTATGAAACGCTGCGCACCTGGCTAGCCACCTATCAAGAGCAGGAACAAGCCATTGCGCTGGATCACTTTCTAAGTTTGCTGTTTGGCGAAGTGTTGTCACAGCCTACATTTGGCTTCCATCAGAATTTTGATGCGGCGCAAATCGCAACCTATCTGGTGCAGTCGGTGCGAAATTTCCGACGTACGGTCGGCGCGACGCTTGAGAGAGATGCAATTGGACAAGCCTATTTGCAAACGCTACGCGAAGGGTTACTAGCCGCCAGCTACCCTGTTGAAGAAGACTCCCAAGCTGCCGATGCAGTTCTGATTGCCCCGGCCTATACGTTTTTGCTACGTAATGAACCCGTGAAGCATCAGTTTTGGCTTAACGTCAATGCGCGTGGTTGGGGCGAACGTATTGGGCAGCCAGTGACGCATCCGTATGTGTTGCGGCGCGGCTGGCCGTCTGGAAAACTGTGGACCGATCAGGACGAAATGCATTTCAATCGAGATCAGTTACAACGGCTAATTGGTGGTTTGGTGCAGCGCTGTAGCGAACACATTCACATGGGCATCACCGAAATTGATGAACGTGGCAATGAATATCAAGGGATGTTAGTCCGCACGCTCGCCCAAGTATTGCGCCAAGACGGTGAGGTGCGCGCATGACCGAACTAAAACTGCGCCCTGCCCAGCAAGAAATCCTCAACTACACGGGCGGATACATGGGCGTTTCTGCTGTACCAGGCAGTGGCAAGACCTTTACATTGTCGGCGCTGACTGCTGAACTGATTCGCAGCGGTCGTCTGGCAGAAGACCAACAAGTGCTCATCGTCACCTTGGTCAATTCGGCAGTCGATAACTTCCGCAGTCGCGTCCGCATGTTGCTCGAACAACAGAATGTCGATCTACCGCAGTTTGACTATCACGTCAC
>JAHDIM010000041.1:0-12106 GCA_020630805.1 Anaerolineales bacterium | reverse complement strand
CCGAAGCATCTGCGCGACTTTATCAATGATCCAATCAATATTGATGTCCCGATGCCAAACTCCGGGCGCTCAGGCGTGCCAATTATCAATGTGGCCAATCGCTTGGTGGACTGGGTCAAAGACGAACACGTCAATCCCGAACTACGCCACGCCTTAGATATTCCGTATATTGAGCCAACGCCAGCGGGCGATCCGCAGCCAAATCCAAGTGCAGCAGACTGCGTCGTGCACTTTATGACGAGCGGATTTACCGCTCAGCAAGAGCTTGTCAAAGTCGTCGACTCGGCGCGCCGCTGGTTGCCTGACCATCCTGAGGAAACGGTGGCGATCTTGGTACCACGCAACCAGCGTGGCTATGAAGCGGTCACTATTCTGAAAAACACCAATACGCCGTATGTGGAATTTTTGCAGAGCACGAGCGCAACGCGGCGCACGTCTGGTGCATTGGCACACGTGTTGAAATTCATCAACGCCCCTGACGAGCCAAAGTATCTAGCCATGCTCTGGAAAGTCTGGAATCGTGATCAAAGTGATGATGAAGCCACGCAGGCTGTCATCACCAGCGGACACACGTTTCTCAAGAAATGCCGGTTCGTCGAAGACTTTTTGTGGCCCAGCGGCGACGATTGGCTCGATCAACTTGACCCAATTGAAGAAAACGAACCATTGCGCGATCAACTCTTACACTTCCGTGTTGTAGCCCAGCGCTGGCTCAATGCCGCTGCATTACCAATTGATCAGCTGGTGATTACCGTAGGCCAAGAGCTATTTATTACCCCCGCCGAATTGGCGCTGACGCACAAGTTAGCGGTTGAATTACAGCGCCGAGGCATCATTGGCGTGCGCGACCTAAGCGAGCATATCGAATTCCTCGGCGAAATTGCGAAGAACGAGCGTAAGTTCTTTGGCGCAACCGAAGAAGAATCTGGCTTTGATCCAGAGCAACATAAAGGCAAAGTCGTCGTCACCACCATGCATAAAGCCAAAGGCTTGGAGTGGGATCGTGTCTACTTACTCGCTGCGAACAGCTACGGCTTCCCTAGCGCTCTGCCCGGGGATCAATTTATTCCCGAAAAATGGTTTGTGCGGGACAAGCTCAACTTAGACGCTGAAGCCCAAGCCCAGCTCGATGCGCTGATTTTAGGTGATGACTACAGCGAAGGTGCCGCGACACAAGCCGCCCGCATTGAATACTCTGCTGAGCGCTTACGACTGCTGTATGTCGGCATTACCCGCGCCCGCAAAGAGTTGTTGGTGACCTGGAATACGGGTCGCAAAGGCGAACTTGGACCTGCAGCTGCATTTACGGCCCTAGCCGACTACGTGGAGGCGCAACATGCCGCTTGATGCAAATTTTGTCTTCAGTCAAAGCGCCCTGCAAGACTTTGTCGATTGTCAGCGGCGGTTTGAGTTGAAATATCTGCAAAAACTGCGCTGGCCCGCCTTACAAACCGAGCCTGCATTAGCCTTTGAGCATTTGACAGAAATGGGCGTGCAGTTTCACCGTTTGGTGGAGCAATATTTATTGGGGTTGCCGAGTGACCTTATAGCGAAGCAAATTGCAGACCCTCTGCTGCAACGCTGGTGGGAGTCTTGGGAGCAGCAACACCCGCAAGCCATAAGCGAACAACGCTTTGTAGAAGTTGAACTTGCGACCCAAATTGCGGGGCACACGTTGACGGCAAAATATGACTTAGTCAGCATTGCAGACAACGGCAACATTACTATTTACGATTGGAAAACCAGCGAAAATCGCCCAAAAGACGTCTCGCTTCAGCAGCGCTTACAAACGCGCATTTATCCGTTTGTAATGGCGCGGGCTGGCGCAACGCTGACCGGCAAGGCAATTGACCCAAGTCAGATCGAGATGATTTACTGGTATCCAAATGTTCCGGCCCAGCCAGCCCATTTTCGGTATGATGCCACTAAGCTGACAGCAGATGAACTCTATCTTGAAGACTTAGTCAATCAAGTTTTACAACGCAATGCCGGTGAATTTGCCCTGACGACTGACGAAAAACGCTGCAAATTTTGCCAATATCGGTCTTTATGTGATCGCGGCGTAAAAGCTGGCAATTTGGCGGAGATGGATGCGGAGTTGGAAGAAGACGCGTTTGAAATTGACCTCGATAGCGTAACAGCGATTGATTTTGATTAGCACCTACGCCTCCGTGTAGTGCCACCCCGCGGGTGGCACTACACGGAATACTATGCTCTAAATGAAACCGTCTAAATCCCACTGGATCTACCCAGATCCGATTGAACTCCCGTCAGACTTCGTGACCGCTTGCAACGATGACGACCTCATCGCCCAGCTCGTATGGCGGCGTGGGATTCAGACTGCCGCAGCAGCTCGCCAATACTTAGATCCAACTCTTTATACCCCTGCATCCCATTGGGACTTACCTGACATGGACGCTGGCGTGGACTGCATTCAGAATGCAATTACGACCCAAAAACAAATTTGTGTTTGGGGTGACTTTGACGTTGACGGCCAAACGTCAACCGCCCTGCTGGTCAGCGTCTTGCGCGACCTTGGCGCAAACGTGTCTTATTACATTCCAAACCGCAAACGCGAGTCACACGGGATCAAAATTGAGTCGTTAGAGCGCCAGATTAATGCGGGCGCCCAAGTGATCCTCACCTGTGACACGGGCATTTCAGAGCTGGACGCCATTGCCTTTGCGCGTTCCGTGGGTGTCGATGTCGTTGTCACCGATCATCACACCTTGCCGCCGACGCTTTCCAACGCCAATGCCAATATCAATCCGCAGCGGCTGGCCGATGGGCACCCTGCCAAGACCTTGCCGGGTGTTGGTGCAGCATATTTGTTTGCAAAGGCTTTGGCAGAACGTTGCGAAAACCCCAATATTGTTGACCAGCATTTAGATCTCGTTGCTCTGGGCATTGTCGCCGATGTCGCCGAACAAGTTCTGGACTGTCGCTATTGGCTGCAACGCGGCCTAGCCACACTGCGAAAAACGCAACGCATCGGATTACATGCGCTGCTTGCCAATGCTGACTTGAACGTATCCCAACTTTCAGCGACTGACATTGGCTTTGGTATTGCCCCGCGTTTGAATGCGCTTGGGCGTTTGGCTGATGCGAATCTTGCCGTTGAATTACTGACCACATCCGACACGGTCAACGCAAAAATCTGGGCTGACCAGATTGAGCAGCTCAATCGACAGCGGAAACACATCACCGAGCAGATCTATACCAGCGCCCAACGGATGATTGAAAAATCGCCACAGGTGTTAGAACACAATGTGTTGGTGCTCGCAAATGAAACGTGGGAAAGCGGCGTAGCTGGTCTAGTTGCGGGTCGCTTAGCAGGTGAATATCAACGCCCGACGTTGATGCTTATTAAGGGCGCTGATGGCATTTCGCGTGGCTCAGCCCGGTCAGTCGCTGGCTGCAACATTACTGAAGCCATCCGCGCTTGTGAAAGCTCTGTGATTGGCTTTGGCGGCCACCCAATGGCGGCGGGCGTCTCACTGTATACCAGTGAATTACCCTACTTCATCCAGAAGCTATCCTACGCCGCCGCGCAACAGCCAGAATTTGATCAGACCGAAGTGCACCAAGTGCACATTGATGCCGTTGTGCCACTTGAAGACATCACGCTGGAGTTGTATGAACGGCTTGAGCGTTTAGCGCCATTCGGTGCGGGCAACCCTGCAATTCAGCTCGCATCAACCAATGTAAACATTGAAAGCCAACGCTTTATGGGCCGTGACCAACAACATCGTCGACTGACCCTGACCGATGCAACTGATGCCAATGTCACTGCCGTGTGGTGGCGCAGTAAAGACAAAGAACTGCCAGAAGGTCAGTTTGATGTTGCCTATTCGCTGAACTTGAATACCTTCAAAGGCGACACCAATCTCCAGCTTCAGTGGAAGGCGTTTGTTGAGACGGCTCGCAACATAGAGACTGAAGACAGCGCAACCTTACAAGTAGAAGACCTACGGCACACTCAGGTAGAGTTCGCAGCATTCAGTTCCGCTAACACGCTAATCTGGACAGAAGGCGCTTCGCCATTCAAAGGTCAGGGGCGCCACGACTTAAAAGCTGTGCGCCATCTCCTAATCGCCAGCATTCCCCCTAGTTTGGCAGTACTGCAAAAGGCGCTTGAAACATGTCAACCAACGCGCGTGACGGCAGCGCCACAACCTGTAAATGCAATCACACCTAAAGCATATTTACAGCGCTTGGCAGGGCTAGCCAAAACCGTTGTAGAAAAATTTGAGGGTGAAATCGAAGCGACTAAATTAGCCAGCTTGATGAACAGTGAAATAAGAACTGTTGAAACGGGATTGACGTTACTAGAACATCAGGGGCTATTCACAGCACGTTTTGAAGGTACCACTGCTAATATTCGTTTAGGTGCAACGCGCCAGTTCCGTTCGGACACGGCACAAGTCCAAGCGATGTTGGCCGATGCGCTGAAAGAAGAAGCCGCGTTTCGAAGATTTTTTATGCAGGCAGAGCTAGCCAGTTTGTTCGGATAATGAGTTAGGAAAGGTATGTGGATACGGTCACCGCAATTGGACGTTGTTCCAGCTGCGTCCGTCAACATCGAGGCTTCATAATAGTCAATAGTCAACGGTCAACAGCCAATGATCAATGAAAATTGATCAATGACTGTTGATAATTAGACTCCAAGTCAACCTATAAGCCGTGTTCTGTCGTAGTAGGATCATCTATCTGGGACGTCTGTTGCCAGCCGCCTCATGCAGTCTACCCGCGGTTCAATGTAGCGAGCCGCCACTCACCGCTGCTTGACCTTGCTCCGCGTGGGGGTTACCTGGCCGCTGCTGTTACCAGCAACGCCGGTGCGCTCTTACCGCACCGTTTCACCCTCACCTATCCAAGAGATAGGCAATACACTTCTCTGTGGCCCTGTACCGGCGGGTCACCCCGCCCGGACGTTATCCGGCACGCTGCTCTGTGGAGCACGGACTTTCCTCAGTGTAAACGATGTCTACACCGCGATCCTCCGGTTGACTTGGGAACGTATACTGTAACGTGTAGAATCATGAAATGTCAAACTGGCGTTTTTACACTTTTGCTTTTAGTCTCATTTTGGCGAGCTTAGCATGCAATGCTCCAATTGGAGACAACGGTATGCTGACCACGGAAGCGATGGCGCTCCCCACTGAAGCACCGCCAACTGCTACTGTGCTACCCACCAAAGAGCCAGTGCAAGCGGTGTCTGCAGAGCTAAACACAGAGGAAACCCAAGCACCACTTCCAACTGATCCGCCGGCAGTGACACCAACAGACGTCACCACCGATAGCATCCAAAGTAATGATGATGCACCGGCTGAAGATCTAAGTATTGCGCCAATTAATAATGCGCCAGAGCCATTGGCTGGATTTACCGTTGAAAATTTGAGCATCCAACCCGCTGTAGATGGCAGTTGGAACATTGTCGGGCTCGTAAACAATGCGTCTGCGGATGCCTATAGCCGCCTAGAATTAGCCATTGCCGTCTACGATGCTAACGGCACTTTACTATTAACTGACTTAGCCGCGCCTCAAGTCTACAGTATTGCTGCGGGTGAAAGTGCACCGTTTTCATATAACGTTTTTGATGTTGAAAATACACCCCCGCGTGCTGAGGTTGTTGTGACCAACGGATTTCCCGAAAAAGTGGCTCGTGCAGGGATGGCAATCGTAGCCCAAACCTTGAGCATTGATGAAGACGGTAATATCCACTGTGCAGGAGCATTGATCAATAACAACGCCTTTGATGTCACGATTGATCAAGTAGCAGCAGTCGCAATTGATGGCGCAGGCGTGCAACTCAATTCGGCAACGGCTTGGGCCGTCAATAGTTTTGTCAGCGCTGGCGATGTCACGCCATATCGGGCAACAATGATTGGCTCAGCGGCAGTCCCACAAGGCTGTCAAGTCTTTGTGGATGCGCGCGAGTCGTTGACGGAGCCCATTTCTGGGATCGAAATCGTCGACCAGCAATTTTTGGTCGACGCCTTTGGCAATACACACCTGCTAGGTGAGTTGCGCAATATCAGTGAGATGCCGCTCCAAGTTCAGCTCGTCGCTGGGTTATACGATGGTGCTAGCAATGTGGTGGATGCTGATAGCCTGAACTTGCCAATTACCATCATGCCCGGTGAAACAGCACCGTTTGATGTGCGCTCCTTTAGCGCGACGAGCTACAACGACACTTTACGCAGTACAGTTGGCTCTGCGAAAATCTTTTTAGATCAAGCGTGGACCACTATTGGCTCAGAGCAGGTGTTTCTCAGTGGCACAGTGACCAATCAAAAAGATGACAATGGGCTCATCACGGTTATTGCTGAAGTGATAAACACGTCAGATCAAGTCGCGGAATTTACTCAAGTAACCGCAACAATCCGCGACGCTGAAGGAAAGATTGTTGGCACAGAAACCGTCTCAATTTGGGACCCAATCTCGCCAGGGAACACCGCAGAAGCGATTATCGACATCGTTGCGCCAGCTGGTCTGTCTGCCAGTCAAGTGGATGCGAGCATTTCAGTTCGTGTCGAGCAATAAGAATTATGTTTAAACGAATGTTAGGCGTTGGAGAACGCCGAAATGCTTCCGGCGGCGGAGCAGTCAGTACAAGTAAAGAAACTGTAGTTGCCAATGGCACAAGCTTTAGTGGTGTCATGCGTGTGGACGGAAACGCCCGCATTGAGGGCAGCTTTGAAGGCAGTCTCGAAGTCAGTGAAACACTGCGCATTGCCAAGACTGCACGGGTCGTTTGCGAATACATCAAAGCCGATACGGTCATTGTGGCTGGTGCGGTAAAAAGCGACATTGTGGCCAGTCGCGTTGAAATTCGGAAAACAGGGCAAATCTTCGGTAATTTAGAAACCGATAGTCTGGGCACCGAGGAAGGCGGCTATGTCCGGGGCACAGTAGAGTTACGTGAAAAGGAAGAGTAATTTCATCTCTCAGTCAAAAGTATAGACAAACAAAAAATGCCCCGCAAATTGCGAGGCATTTTTATTTGAAAAGTAACCGCGTGTCGTGCTAAAAACCGTCTTGATTTTCAGAGGACGACTCGGTTTGCGCACCGGCCGGCAGTGAAGTGCCTGGTCCATATTCGTAAACCGCTTGCCATGGCTGATAGTTCGTGTAAATCGTATCTTCCATTAACACGCTACCGTCACCGTCGCTCACAATGCGATCAACAAAGATTTCTGCGCCGGTTGCCGCCCAATCAACCTGTTTGATTGCGCCCTGCGCCAAATCTGGATTTTCAACATAAAGCGCTTGTGGTGGCGGCTCTTGATTCTTGATGACAGGCTTCTTTACTTCAACGGTGCGTCCGTCATCCGTGCTATAGAAACTGTACGTTAGCGTTCGTGCACCGACGTTTACAAAGGTCTTGATGAGCAGCCATGAGTCGCGGTCATTTGTAAAGCGGAAGTCGACCAACGGCGTGTAAATGGCAGCATCTACACCAGGGCCAGGACTATTGGGGCCTTGCTCATAATATGACACGCGATACGCATGCGAGTTGCGTTCCACAATTGGATATCCACCATAGAATGCAGCGCGGAAGGCCGTTGTACTGACTTGACAAACCCCACCGCCAACACCTTTGATGGTGCGACCATTGAAAATAATCAACGCTTCAGCAAAACCGTTATCTAGACTAATGTCGCCAACCCATTCGTTGAATGAGAATTCAGCACCAGGAGGAATGAGAATGCCGTCCATGGTGCGGGCTCCAGCAACAACGTTTTCAATCCGTGTTGAGCTAGATCCCGAGAAATAAGTCGTCGCTTCACTCACCAATGCGGTGATGCCCATTTCTTCAGCAGTCATGTTGTCCGCAATTTCGGGCTCAACTTCATTGAATTGCAGCGGCACCGAATGCGCTCCAGCAACCAACTGCTCATTGATCACCTGAACCGTCTTTTCAACATCAAGCTCACGCCCAATAACCCCGCCTGTGACTAAGACAACATCTTCAATGTCACTGTCCCAGTCGAACCGTGGGTTTTGCGGCTTAATTTCCAAGGCACCTTGAATTGCAACCAAGAATGCGCGCAGTTGACGATCATCTAATCCAACTTCGTAACGCACCTTGCCAGGGCCGTCTTGAATTTGGCGGATGGTCAGCATTTGCGCCAGCTTGTCACGCTCAAAGCGCCAAGGAGAAGGGTCACCTGGCAGCGGATCAGAGATCCCGATGGTGAGGGGTTCATCAATAATCTGTCGCGCGATGGCAGCTTGGCGTTCAGCATCTTCAATTGCTGGCTGATACTCATCGACCACAATTGGAATGCTGGCTGACTGTAGGCCAACCACCGGTGACATCACTTGTGACACTGTCGCATCAACGTCCACAATGCGGCCTGAAGAACTTTCAGAGACCTGTACGTCCAAGCCATCGATTGTCAAACTCGCATCAATCAGCGGAGTATAGAGCTCATCGGCTAAGTCACCGACGTACTCCTGTGTTGCCCGATCGTTGTAGATCATGCGCGGCGCAATGGCATGTCCGTTGAACCATGTCTCCCACTGTGCTTCCAGATCGGAACGCAAATCTCCTCGTCGACCGTGGGCAAAGGCTTCAGTAATGGTCGTGTCTAAGTCAAATCGTGCGCCTAGCTCTTCCGGTGTAGCCGTCCAATTGGTGTCGTTGTAGACAAACGTAATTTGACCATTCCGAGGATAGTCAAACGTTTCATTCACAATGGCAGCAGCTTCTACTGGTGTCATCCCTGAGACATCGACACCATAAATTGAAACCCCTGGATAGATGCGATTCGCGTAGCGCAATTCATACAACGCCACTGCTATTCCAGCTAGGCTGGCCGCAATGATGCCCGCACATAAAATAGATATGGCAGCTTGAACACCAACTGAGCCCCAGCTGGATTTTTGAGGATAGGAATAAGTACCAGTCGTCATGCTTCTATTCTAACAACTCAATCTAAATCGTAAGTAAGGAGATTTACTCGGCGTAAGAGAATCCAACGAATATAACGCTTTTTTTACGCATATACTGTTAGAAACCTAGGTCATTGGAAAGTAACCCACGTTTGGCACGCGACAGACAAAAGGCTCTTTCCTTTGTTGAACTTCTCGCTAAAATTGGCGATGTTCATTACATATTGTACTTTGGAGAAAGATCGGAGAGATAGATGAAGATGCAAAAACTTGTGAAGTATGTTGTTGCGGCAATGTTACTCCTTACGATTGTCCCTGCAGCAACCATGCTACGGGCTTCCACTGTGGGCGCACCATTGCCTGCACCAGCCTACGAAATGACGTATGTTGTAGAGCCCGGCGACTCACTATGGGGAATTGCGGCTAAATTTGGCACGACTGCTGCCGCTATTCTTGATGCAAACGACATGGAAGAAGATGATTACATCTTTGTTGGTCAAGAACTCATTATTCCTGTCAGCCCAAACAACATTCCTGGTCAAGAAAGCACAGTCACTGGTATTTATATTGTGCAACCATTGGATACACTGTGGCAGATTGCACGTTGGCACGACACACATGTCACAACGTTGGTTGAAATGAACGGCTTGACCGGAACAGATTTATTCGCCGGTCAAGTTTTGCAAGTTCCAACCGCAGGAGCACCAGCGCCAGCAAGTGCACCGGCTGCTCAGCAACCGCCTGCATCTGCGCCAGCTGCACCACAAACGGTACCTGGCAACCCAACACCAATGCCTCCGGCGGCGCTCACTGCGCAAGCCGCTGCATTGGGTAATCCGCAGCAGCCAAGCGCGCCAGCAGAGTCTCAGCCAGCACAACCAGCAGCCCCACAACCTGTTTCAGGTGGCCCAACTGCCATGCCTCCAGCAGCCCTAACAGCGCAAGCGATTGAATGGGCAAATGGCGGCGGCGCGGCCGCTCCAGCAGCGCCTTCTGCACCGCAACCAGCCGCAGCACCCGCCAGCAATATTGGCCCAGTTGCGCCAGCCGGCAACTTTGAGTTAGGCGGTCAAGCCTTTGGTTTCGGTCCTGAAACTTGGGATGCCATGCGCCGGTCTGGGATGACGTGGGTCAAGCGTAAAGTCATCTTTGGGTTAGGCGAAAGCCCTGTTCAACAGGAACGCCTGATCTCAGCCGCACATCGTGAAGGCTTCAAAATTATGATTAGCCTCAGCCGCTATCCCGGCAACATGTCACCTAATGAGATGGATGACTTTGTACGCTATGCGCAATGGCTTGCCGAAAACGGCGTTGATGCGATTGAAATTGGGAACGAAGTCAATTTGCCAACAGAGTGGATTATTGACGGCACTAACCCTGCAATGTATGCCGAGCTGCTGGCACGGGTGTATCCAAAGGTAAAAGGTGCTAATCCTGAAATTATTGTGATTTCAGCTGGACTTGCCCCAACCGGCGGGTTCCGCGGCCAATGCACGAAGGAAGGCTGTGACGACTTGCCGTATTTGAACCAATTTGTTGCCGCTGGTGGTCTCAATCACATTGACTGTTTAGGCATGCACTATAACGAAGGGCTTACGCCGCCAGCAGCAACCAGTGGAGATCCGCGCGGGAATTCATCTCACTACACGCGCTACTACCGCAGCATGATTGACACCTATTGGAACGCAATTGGCGGCAGCAAGCCCCTTTGTATTACTGAGCTTGGCTACTTGTCTGGTGAAGAATGGGGCCGCTTGCCTGCGGGCTTCAATTGGAAACCACCAATCAACAACACAATTGCCCAGCATGCCCAATACCTAGCAGAAGCAACTGCACTTTCTGCCACCGAAGGCAAAGTCCGCTTACAAATCATTTGGAATGTAGATTTTATTGACTATGGTGATGATCCTCATGCGGGGTATGCCATGATCCGACGCGACGGAAGTTGTCCGGCATGTGAAACTGTTGGTAAAGTTATGGGTGTAAATCCATAATTCGGAGGACAACTATGGCAACAATCAAATGGGCCTTTTTACGTAATTCTTGAAAAACCTGCGGCAAGACGCGAGAGTTTCTCGCGGAACAGGGAATTGAACTCACGGAGTTCGTAGATGCACGCAAAAACGTCGTTGACAATGATCAAGCATGGGCCAAACTCAAAGACCTACGCATCATCCACACCGCGCGCGGTAAAAGTCGCAAACAGTGGAACCCGACTGAAGACTCTGCGGAGGACATTCTGTCAGATGTGATGGGCCGGAGTGGCAATCTGAGAGCCCCCACGCTCATCGTCGATGATATAGCCTTGGTTGGCTTCAATTTAGAAGATTACCAAGCAACCTTCGGCGCCTAATAAATAAAAAAAGCCCGACATTCAAATGAAGTGTCGGGCTTTTTTGTTGTCTGTTTGTCAAGCTATGCCGGCTGCTTCTCTTCAAGCAACCGCTCAATAAACGCAAGTGAAATCTCCGCAATTTGTTCCCACTCTTTATCAAGTAAAACAACATGCGTCGACTCTTCCATCCAAAACAAGCTCACATCTTTGGAAGACACACCTTGCATAATAATCGCCCCGCTCTCCGGTGAGATAGCGGTATCAAGTCGGCCTTGCACAATGAGTACGGGTTGTTTGATTCTGGGCAGCAGTTTGCGCACATCGTCTTGCAACTTAAAAAGCTGATTTGCGGCCAACAGTGGATTGTCAGGATAGCCCTGCCACTTATCGGGCACGTCAATATTGCCCTTGGGCAGTGACATGCGGACATTGGCATAAATGCGTCCGACCATACGTTCAAATCGCGTCAGCGGTACGGCAATTGCCGGTGCAAATGTCAACACGCCAGCTATTTCTGGGAATTTCGCCGCCAAATTCAGCGACAGTACCGCTCCCATTGACTCGCCCCCTACAAACACCACATCTACCTCGTTCTTCAGTGCAAGATAGGCCTCTTCCACGGCAGCAATCCATGCACTTCGGTTAGTGTGATTTAGCTCTAACGGTGTCGTTGCATGGCCCGGCAGAAGTGGCGCATGGACAGTGTAGCCATTCGCATGCAGATATTCCGCGAGGAGCCGAACTTCTGTTGTTGTTGCTGTAAACCCATGTAACAACAAAATGCCAACACGGTTCCCTTCAAAAGCGAAGCTCTCAAATGGTAAATGGGGATTGAATAAGTGTGGATTTGTCAAAAGAATACCTCTAGCA
>JAHDIM010000384.1 GCA_020630805.1 Anaerolineales bacterium | reverse complement strand
CGATAATGGTTGACATCCGCACATTGATATCCCAGCGATAGAGCGTAAACGCAATGTATGGCGGGATAATCTGCGGGATAACAGCGTACAAAATAGTCTGTAAGCGATTTGCACCAGTTGCGGTGATTGCTTCAATTGGACCGTCGGCAATACTTTCAATTTGTTCAGAGAACAATTTTGCTAACGCAGCAATAGTGTGAAGTGATAACGCCAAAACCCCTGCAAATGGACCAATACCGACCCAGATGACGAACACAATTGCCATAATCAGCGGCTCAAGCGCCCGCACAATGTTGAGCGTTGTCCGCGTCAGCGTGTAAGCCATGAGGCCAGACGCAATCTGCTGCCGTGGTCGGACCACAAACGCCAATGCAGCACCCACGAGCGCCCCACCTATGCCTGCATTCATGAGCCATTGCTGCCGATTGTCAAATTGATACAGCCAATTTACGAAGCCCGCGATGACCATTGCAATTACAGCAACAGCTAAAGCCGAAGCCACAATTGAAGCCAGCCGCGCAATTGCTGGGTTATTACGGGTGGCCGTATTTACAACAGAAGACACAACCGAGAAGAAAATCGCGGCACCTGTCAACGCACCAAAGACTGGTATAAGAACACGAAGTGCATCGGCCAAGACGTAAATGAAACGGCCAATAAAGCCCCAAGTTGACCCGAGCATGTCTTGCAACACAAGCCCAGCACGCAACCCTAAAGCCGCAACAATCCCAAGCACCAGCACAGCCAACAACGCCCCACCTAAGAATCCAATGGTGTTTCGCCATTTATCTGTTGTCAGTTTGGCTGTCCCGGATGTTGAAACCGCTGCAAGCCCAATTACACCAAAGAACAATCCCGTTGTTTCTAGGGAAGCATCTCCCAGAATAGAGGTTCCAATTGCACCAACTAGAGAAAATAACCGTGACCCGACAATCCAACCGATTGGGGCAACTGCTAACCCAGCCATAAGCGACACAAACGGTGTCCGCACAGACGTCATTAGATTACGCGCCGCAACAAAGCTAAGCGGAATAGAAACAATTAGACCCACCGTTGTCGCCATAAAGGCCAAGAAAACAGTTTCAACAATTTTCTGGAAGGAAATGAGCGTGTTCTCACTCAGCCCAGCAATACCCTGCTTCCGGCGCAGCGTCACACGGACTTGCTGTTCACTGTCTGACGTTCGGTCGTCTTTATACTCGCCCTCATAACGCCACGTACCATCTTCTTTGACAACGATGGCATCCCGTGCCAGCTTGAGTTCCACCCCACTCTCAGGGATGAACTTCAAAAACACGCTTTCGCCCGGTTCAAAGCCAGTGCCTTCAATCAGCAGCGGTGCACCTGGTTCAGCACAATTCGTAGATAGTGTATACGTGGGGCCATCGGAAAAGTCTGGAGCGGCAGGCGCGTCACCAGAACAAGGGATCAACACATTGGTGTCCAGATCCATCTCTTCCAAGTGATACTCGAACAGATCAGGTTGCGCCAAACCACGCAGCGCATTAATCACCTGAGTTTGACGATTTTCTTCGCGCGGCTTTTCAAAGCCGACATCCGTAATTTGAATCGCATAGGCGTATACGAAGAAAGCAATCAGCAAAAAGAGATAAACGCGTAACCGTTGCCACATCGTTTTTTCAGGCGCATTGGGTACTTTGTCTGACATCAGTGCCTCCTAGCCGATGCGCTGGGCATCTTCGCCGTAAATTTCTTTGAAGCGCTCATCATCAATATCGGACGGAGGTCCGTCAAACATCAATTCACCATCTTTCAAGGCAATCACCCGGTCTGCGTAACGCTGAACCAAGTCCAAGAAGTGCAAACTACAAATTACGGTAATGCCGTCCTCTTTATTGATCTGCTCAAGATATTGCATGATGGTGTGCGCCAAAACTGGATCCAAACTGGCAACAGGTTCGTCTGCCAAGAGCAAACGCGGATTTTGCATCAACGCGCGAGCAATGCCAACCCGCTGTTGCTGACCACCACTCAATGCATCTGCGCGGGAATATGCTTTTTCAGCAAGCCCGACGCGATCTAGATTTTTAAGCGCTAATGATTTGTCTTCAGGGGAAAACCTATTCAACAGGCTCAGCAAAGGATTTGTGTACCCTAAGCGTCCTGCCAATACATTGGTCAAAACCTTTGAACGGCTGACCAAATTGAAATGTTGGAAGATCATCCCGATCTGACGTCGAACACGTCGCAATTGATCAGACTCGGCAGTTGCGATATCAACATCGTCAAACATAATTGAACCACTTGTCGGTTCGATAAGCCGGTTGATGCAGCGCAGCAAGGTAGATTTACCTGATCCGCTTAGCCCGATAACGACTAAAAATTGACCAGCTGGAACGTCGAAGCTCACCTTTTTCAGGGCCTCTGTTCCATTCGGATACGTTTTTGAAAGCTCGCGAATAGAAAGTATAGGGTCTTGTGACATGGTGTCCTTTTCTCAGCTTTTTAGCTTGCGAGTGCACTAGTTTGACGACAGAGAAGTGTCTCCGTCGAACTAATCAACTCACAAACCAACCAACTAAAAAGGGCGGCATTCGGCGAATGCCGCCCTCTTCTGGCTCTAATTAGACCAAGAGCGTGGTCTTCAAATGACTATCCGCCGAAGATGTCTTCGTCGGTGTAGCCAAGTGCGTCGATCAGACCGCGAACTGGATCGTAGAACGCATCTTGTACTGGTTCTAGACCACTCCAGTTATAGAAGTCGTCAGAACAGATTGATTCACCACATGCTTCTGAAGCAGCAAATTCAACCATTGCGTCCACAATAGCGCCCTTCAATTCATCTGGGAAGTCTGGGCCGAAGCTCATGGTGTCATTAGGAATTTGTGGGCTCAACATGACAATGCGAGTCTTTTCGAAGATGTCAGCAGCGGTGTCTGTGACTGATGCACGGGCATCTAGAGCACGGATGTCACCACAGAAGGTACGGCCTTCGTCGTTACGCGCACATTCAGCATTGTCATATGGTTCTGGATCATCACCAAATGACCAGCTTGGGTCAGTCAATGGTGGGCTGAAGAATGCGGTAGCAAAGTCAACTTCACCATTGTAAACAGCCAACATAGATTGGCTGTGACCACCAGCTTCTACGATTTCACCAACTTCAACGCCAGCTTCTTGGAGCATGACTGATGGGTAGAGGAAACCTGAGGTAGAACCCAAGTCTGGAACAGCCCAGGTCTTACCAGCCAAGTCATCAATACCTTGAATATCGCTATCTGCAGGTACAACAACCTGTGCGGCGTACCAGCTCAAGCCAAAGCGAACAGCTGCAGCACCCACTTCGACGTCACAGCGATTGTTCGCCAAAACGTAACCCAGTGCAGGGATGAAGCCCATGGTGTTTTCAGGTGAAGCACAGATTGCTTCTACTGTTGCAGCATAGCTCGTTGGAACTGATACATTGAAGTACAAGCCAGTCGCTTCGTTCAAAGCGGCTGCCATCACTTCACCACCGGTCACAATCACGTCAGCTTCTGCTGATGGAACGAACAACACTTCGATTGGGTTGTTTTCGCCACCAACATCGTCTGGACCAACTGCAACACCACTAGCTTCTGCAATTGCATCATCGATGTCTTCTTGCAGGCCAGCCAATGCGTCGTCC
>JAHDIM010000383.1 GCA_020630805.1 Anaerolineales bacterium | reverse complement strand
GGCAACGCCTTGCTGGGCACGGCCTGGAGCGTAATGCTGATGATCGGCGCGGCGGCGGGCGGCTTGGTGACGTACTGGATCGGCAAAGACGGCGCGTTCATCATCGATGGCATGACGTTCCTGCTTTCGGCAATCGTCTTGCTTGGCATTCGGGGTTATCACGGCGTGAATGAGCGCAAAGCCGAAGACAATCAGGTACAAACCAGTTTCAGCGAAGGCTTACGCTATGTCTGGACTTACAAACCAATTCTGATGTTGGCCTGCCTAAAAGCGGTTGCTGCGCTCGGGTACGGCGGTCTGAATGTGCTTGAAGTCACCTTGGCCGAAGATTATTTTCCGCTCAACGGCAGTGGCTCACTGTCACTCGGGTTGCTTTACGTCGCGGCGGGTATCGGTACCGCTATTGGCCCAATTGCGGCGCGGCGCTGGACCGGCGAGAATTTCCGCAAAATGCACAGCATTATCTTGCTGTCCTACGTCCTGATGGTAATCGCTTACCTGACCTTCTGGCAGTCTGGCAGCTTATGGATGCTAATGGTGGGTGGTGTGATTCGCTCATTAGGCACCGGTGCAAACTGGGTCTTTTCTTCGGCGATGATCCAAATGATTGTGCCACCGACGTATCAGGGGCGTGTATTCGCGATCAACTTCTTGCTGCTCAACCTTACGCAGTCTATCTCAATCCTACTCAGTGGCTGGATGACCGATGCTCTCGGTTGGACACCGTTTTTCATTGTACTTACGTTCACCAGCGTGCCAATTGTGTTCATTGGCATTTGGCTTATTTACACGAGGACAATGGGTGACAGAATTACTATAGAAGGCTACGCCTGAGAGATTAGCCGCGGACGAGCGCGGACAAGCACGGATTTTTTGATACTTATCCGCGTTCATCCGTGCTCGTCCGTGGCTAGCAATAACCAATCATCAATAACAATTAACAAATGATTTTAGTAGGTTCAACAAACGCAACTATCGGCTTCCCGGCGGGGATGGAGATTCTTCGCAGCGGCGGCTCTGCACTGGATGCAGTGGAAGCGACCATTCGTCCCGTGGAAGACAATCCGGATGACCGCACGGTGGGGTTCAACGGCTACCCAAATATTTTGGGTGAGCTTGAGCTGGATGCCAGCATCATGGACGGTCGCACCTTGGAAAGTGGCGCGATTGGCGCACTGAAAGGCGTGATTCCTGCGATTTCTGTCGCCCGCAAAGTGATGGAAACCTTGCCGCATGTGCTGCTGGTCGGTGACGGCGCGGATCGGTTTGCAAAAGAAATGGGCTTTGAATCAACGGAAGAACTGCTGACGCCAGAGGTCAAGGCGGCGCGCGAAAAAATCTTGCGTCAAGACATGAGCGCGGCAGAGTTTGCATCGCTAGCAGAGTCAGATAACCTGCGTCAGTGGGTCAAGCTCGCGACCGACCCTGAACGGACGTATGGCACGGTCAACGTCATCGCGCAGGATCAAAACGGTGACATTGCTTGCGGAGTCAGCACCAGCGGCTGGGCATGGAAATACCCTGGGCGCTTAGGTGACTCTCCGATTATTGGTGCCGGGAACTACGCTGATAACCGTTACGGTGCGGCGGCCTGTACTGGCATGGGCGAAATGGCGATCCGTGCAAGCACGGCGCGTAGCATTGTTCTATATCTAAAAATGGGTCTGTCGATAACGGATGCTTGTGCGCAGGCCATGCAAGATCTAAATGAACTCGGTGGTAAGTTCATCGGACGGATGAACCTCATCGCGCTCGATAAAGACGGCACGCCAGCGGGTTATAGCAGTATGAAAGGCAAGACGTTTGTGTACCAGACAAGTGAGATGGAAACTTACGTTGAGCAAGAACGGACGTTGGTAGAAATTGAAGAACGATGGGGATAAGCCTATGCGCAATGAACCTTATCAAATTTTGGCGTTGGGTGGCGACCACATTGGACCAGAAGTTGTGGCAGCGGCGCTTGAAGTGCTCCGTCATGTAGCACGGCAAGCCAACATCCCAATTGAAATTGAAGAAGACCTGCTGGGCGGAGCCTCATGGGATAAGCACGGCACCTTTTGTACCGATGCAGTCTTAGAAAAAGCACGCCAAGCGGATGCCACGCTCGTTGGCGCTGTTGGCGGCCCAAAGTGGGATAGTATTCGCATTGATGGTCCAATTACTGAGACCGATGGTCTGACGCGTTTGCGCATTGAGCTGGATGTATACAATGCCCTGCGTCCGTCTCGTGCGTGGGACCCGATTTTGCATCGCACGCCGTTTCGTCCAGAAGTGGTCAAAGGCACTGATGTAATGGTGATTCGGGAGAATTCGGGCGGTATTTACTACGGAGAGCCGCGCGGGCGCGAAACGTTGGCAGACGGCCAAGAACGCGCCTTTGAGATCAGTGAATATCATACGCACGAGGTCGAGCGCATTGCACGCTGTGCCTTTGAAGTTGCCAAACGTCGCCGCAACAAAGTTGCCTCGCTAGATAAATCTAACGTGATGGAAAGCGGCAAGCTCTGGCGCGAAACGGTGGCGCGCATTGGTCGGGATGAATATCCAGACGTCGAGCTGACCCATTTGCTAATGGATTATGCGCTGCTGGCGGTCACCATGAATCCGCAAGATTTTGATGTCATTGTCACCAGTAACTTGTTTGGCGATCTGATCTCTGATTTAACTGGCGCTTTTGCGGGGTCACTTGGCATGCTGCCATCCGCAACGTTGCCGGGAATTGTGCCAATTGGCGAGACCATGAGAGGAGGGGTATATGAACCGACGCATGGCACTGCACCGGATATCTCTGGCAAAGGAATTGCCAATCCGTTTGGGGCGATTCTCTCTGTGGCGATGATGTTTGAGTATGCCTTTGGACGTGCAGACTTAGCGCAGAAAATAGAAAATGCTGTTGAACATGTCTTGCGAGATGGCATACTGCCGCCTGATTTAGGGGGGAATGCCATGACCAAGGATGTAACCCAAGCGGTGATTGCGGCGCTTATTTAGCCCCATGGCACGACGACGTGAAATCAAAAAGGCCGCTGAATTTCAGCGGCCTTTGCATTTCTAAAAATAGGCGTTGCGCTTAGCGTAGGATTGCGCCGACAGAGCCGATGCCTTCCCAGTCACCGACGGTGAGGTTATAGGTGATCGCCATGGTAGAAACGATGTGCATCAGGCTGAGCAACATCATTGTGCCAAAGCTTTCGGCTTGGTTGACTGGGCTAATCAGGGAGAGCAACCCAATAATGGTGGCGATGATGAAAAAGCCCCAAGCTGAACTGTCGCCCAAGGTGCGGTTCCAAAGCCAGTAGCACAACCCAGCAACAAGTGCGGTTGCGATACTCGCGACGAGGACGGCGCCCAAGGTAACGTTTGGCACTGGTGCGCCCGTCACGGCCCAATCGACACCTTGACTACTACCAAAGATGAAGATCGCTGCGTTCAGCACAGCAGCAACAACCGCTGCCCATATGGTTGATCTAAGAATTTTATTTGACATCGCTTCCCTCTCAAGAAAGTTTGTTAAGTTTACTGGTCTACTTGATTAAACAACGGAATCGCGGAAAAGTCACACAGAATAGCGGTCAGGTTTTCAGCAAACAGCGCTCAGCTTGGTTTTTGCTAGCGATTTGCAGGATTTGTCTAAAATGGACTGATAGCTGATAGCTGATAGCT
>JAHDIM010000382.1:1651-3673 GCA_020630805.1 Anaerolineales bacterium | reverse complement strand
TTTGACGCGGGGCGTCCCTTCCCAATCGCGTTTTATTCTAAGGCATTACAAACAATTCAGATAGGCAGCGCCAATTAGAGAATTGCAGTATGCAAAGAATGTGGCTACACTTTACTCTGAAAGTGGTTCTGTGAAAAGAGCCAAAACATTGCGAATTGAAGGAGCCATTTTGGCAAAAACTGCAAATTATAAATCACTCGGATTCATCCGCTTAACGCGTAATACGGAATTGCCAATGCACCGCCAACTTGGCGACGCGCTGCAAAACGCGATCCTAACCGGAAAATTACAGCCAGGCACCAAGCTGCCGTCGACGCGTGTGCTGGCAGATGAACTGAATGTATCGCGCAATACCGTCAGCCGCGCTTACCAGCAGTTGATGCAAGAAGGCTATTTAGAAGGCAAAGTCGGCTCTGGCACCCACGTACCGCTGACCTTGCCGGAAGATCTTTTACAGGTGGTGAGCGAAAGTGAGGGTGAAGTTGGTGTGCGCGAAACTGACATTACTGGCCGCAAACCGCAGTTGGCTGAACAAAGCACGCACGTGACGCAACTGCCCTACGACTGGGAACGCGCTGCTGCCGTGCCATTTGATGCTGCACTGCCAGACATGGCGTACTTTCCAAACAAGGTCTGGGAGAAATTGCTCGTCACCACCTGGCGCAGCCTTGGGGCGCATGAATTGGGCTACCAGTCTGCATTAGGGTATTACCCACTGCGTGAAGCGTTGGCAGGCTATCTCAGCACTACGCGAGCGGTGCGCTGCAATGCAGATCAATTAGTCATTACAAATGGAGCGCAACAAGCGCTCTCGCTCACGGCTGGGCTATTGCTCAATCGTGGGGATCGGGTATGGGTGGAAGATCCGTGTTACTACGGGATCAAGGCTGCGTTGAATAGCGTGTTAGCAGAAGCCGTGCCGGTGCCAGTAGATGATGATGGCTTAGATGTGGCTCAGGGCATCCAGCGCGCGCCGCAGGCCCGCATGGCCTACATCTCTCCTTCCTATCAGTACCCGACGGGCGCAACGTTGAGTTTGACGCGTCGTCTGAACCTATTGCAGTGGGCCGCAGAAAATCGCGCTTGGATTGTGGAAGACGACTACGACAGCGAATTCCGCTATGCCGGTTATCCAATTGAATCGGTGCAAGGGCTAGATCGACACGAACGCGTGATTTACGTTGGCACCTTTAGCAAAGTCTTGTTTCCGGCCTTGCGCGTGGGATACATGGTCGTGCCGCCAGCACTGGTTGAACCGTTCCACGCCGCCCGCGCCCACATGGATCGTGGTGGCCCGATTTTGGAACAAGCTGTGCTTGCGCGTTTCATCGCTGAAGGCCATCTTGCCCGCCACGTCCGGCAAATGCGCACGCGTTACAGCGAGCGTCAGCGCATTCTTATTGAAATGTCGAAGAAGTTCCTAGACGGACTATTAGATGTAGAAGACACCAAGGCAGGGCTGCACTTAGTCGGCTGGTTGCCAGATGGGGCGAATGATAAACAAGCCGCCAAGGCGCTGCGCAACGTTGGTATTCTGGCGCAGCCACTCTCAGACTATGCGTTGCAACCGCTGCCACGAACAGGGCTTATTCTGGGGATTACGTCGATTGATGTGCTGGATATTCCGAAGGCGGTGAAGACGGTGGCGCACGTCTTGCGGAATTTATGAAGGGATAACCGCTTAATCAAATAGTCTGAGATACAAGAATAGAGGCCAGTTGCACATTCGACTTCGCTCAGTGGGGCGCGTGTCAGTGCTGTCTTGCTGTTAGATTGTATAGCCTTTAGCTGTGTGAAATTCGCGTAATTCGTGTGCCAAAAGGCAAAGTCTACCCTGACCTGTAGCTGTAGGGATCTAAAACCCAAACCGATTCACCTGCCGATACGCCCGCGGCGACACGCCAATCACCTTCTTGAAAATTCGTGAAAAGTAAAAAGGATCGTTATAACCAAGCTGCCTTCCAATATCCTTAATGCTGTTATCGGTCGTACTCAGCAATTCACTCGCTTTTTGCATCTTCA
>JAHDIM010000382.1:0-1551 GCA_020630805.1 Anaerolineales bacterium | reverse complement strand
ATTGTCCATCTTTTTTTATCCGATTCAAACCAGCCTTTGCCAACGTTGCAGTAGATTAGGCTGTGCGAGTCCTTCACGCCCCGATCTCGATAGTAAGTCAGTTTGTTTCCAGTCGATTCTTCGCCTGTGCGGCAGATATAGAGTCGGTTGAGTAACGGGTGATTCCGCTGTTGAGCAATCACATCCTCGGGTAAATCGTAGCGCTGATTTTGTCTATTCAAGAAGATAGTCCATGTTTGTGTGGTGATAATCCATTGTAAGCCTTTGTCGCTCTCTCTACAATGATTGCGATAGTTTCAAACTTTGTACTAACTATTCAAAAAGGACGTTATCTATGTTAGCCACGCAGACACTTCCAGCGATAGGGATTGTGCAACGCACCCGCAAGTCGCCTTTCTTTGACGCCACCATTCAATCTGGAGCGCAAGGGTTCACGGTCTACAACCATATGCTGATGCCGATTTACTACGAATCGCCTGAGGCCGACTATTGGCATCTGATGAACAATGTCTCCATGTGGGATGTTGCCGCAGAGCGCCAAGTTGAAATTACCGGTCCAGACGCATTCAAGTTAGTGCAATTGCTTACCCCTCGCAACTTGTCTAAATGCAAAATTGGGCAATGCAAATACGTGCCGTTGGTCGATGAAAATGGCGGCATCATCAATGATCCGGTGCTGCTGCGGTTAGCTGAAAATCATTTTTGGCTGTCGCTAGCTGACTCAGATGGGCTACTGTGGGCTAAAGGTGTCGCGCTGGGCTATGGCTTAGACGTCACCATCTCTGAACCAGATGTCTCGCCACTGGCAATCCAAGGCCCGAAGGCTGAGGATGTTGTTGCAGACATGTTCGGTGAATGGATCAGAGACATTCGCTTTTTCTACTTCAAAGAAGCAACGTTAGATGGCATCCCACTGATCATTGCGCGCTCTGGTTGGAGCAAACAAGGTGGCTTTGAGCTGTATTTGCGTGATGGCAAATATGGTGCTGAATTGTGGAATAAGGTTGCGGAAGCTGGTAAGCCTTATGGAATTGCGCCGGGGACACCGTCTGGCATTGAACGCGTTGAAAGCGGCTTGCTTTCATATGGCAATGATATGACCCTCGAAAACAATCCATATGAGGTCGGGCTAGGGCGCTACTGTGACTTAGACCAGCCGGTTGACTTTATTGGTAAGGAAGCGCTGAAGGCCATCAAGGCCAAAGGCGTCAGTCAAAAGCTTGTCGGCGTTGAAATTGCAGGCGAGCGTATTTCCGGCAACAGCAGCTACTGGCCCATTCAGAAAGATGGCGTTGAAATTGGCAAAGTCACTAGCAGTGCCTACTCACTGCGCTACGAAAAGAACTTAGCAATCGCCATGGTCGCGATTGAACACACTGACTTAGGCTCGACCTTTGACATTATTACTCCTGATGGCGTCCGTAACGGAACCGTCAGTGACACACCAAAACTCTAGGAGATTCACATGACAGACACACTTTATCCCATTGGAACCTTGCCACCGCTCGGTGAAGTTCCAAAGAAAATGTATGCCCAAGTGATTCGCCAAGA
>JAHDIM010000381.1:2575-3682 GCA_020630805.1 Anaerolineales bacterium | reverse complement strand
TAAGAATTTTATGCTGCTCTCTCAAGATAAGCATTTGAAATGTGCCATCTCTTCTTGATTACGAGTAAATCCGCAGTTTGATTAAAAGTGTAGGGTAGCTAGAAAAATATCCGTGTTCCTTTGCATACTGACGCTAGGCTCAGCCGACCCTGTGTTAAGAACACCTCGAATTCAAACAGCCACATCCAATTTACGAAAACCTGCGAACCTAATGTGAAAACGTGATGCTGCTAACATTCTGTTTACGCGCACTCTCTACACTGATGGCATGTTAAATCCAGAAACAACCATTGGCCTGACAACGCTCAACGTTGCGGATCTTCCCAAGTTGAGTGATTTCTATCAACGGGTGATTGGCTTGCATATCCGCGGTCAAACACCAAATTCTGTTGAACTTGGTACTGAAACCACCCCAATCTTGCGGTTGCAACACATTGCAGACGGCACCTTTTCCCCACGGTCACCGGGGCTCTTTCACTTTGCCATTGGCTTGCGTGACCGAGAAGTCTTAGCAGACTGGCTACAAAACTATGCCGATCATAACGCTCCCGGTTGGCAAGGTGCGTCTGATCATGGGCCATCTCATGCCTTGTATATGACCGACCCAGAAGGGAACGGCATTGAAATTATGATGGACTGGCCGCGTGAAAAATGGCCACGCGAAGCAGATGGATCTTCAAGTCTTTATACGCGCGGCTTAGACCTGCAAAGGTTACTGTCTGAACGCTCCGGCAACAAATGGCAAGGAATTCCACAAGACTCCTATGTGAGCCACATTCACTTACAAGTCGCAGACATTCCTAAGACCGATGCATTTTATGTTGACGTACTTGAGTGGGACCGGATTGCTGAGTTAGGCAAGAAAGCGCTGTTTGTGTCCGCTGGCGGGTATCACCATCACATCGGGATGAATACGTGGCAGTCTGCGCGTCAACCCAACCGTACCGATGACATGTATGGGTTAGCAGAGTTTGAAATTCTGTATCCGACTGTTGCTGAGAAAGAGCGGATTACTACGAAGCTAGATATTCACGGCGTAAGCGTTACAGATGACACGCTGCGAGACCCGTTCAATAACAAGATTCGTTTAGCTGTGGCATAGGAAGG
>JAHDIM010000381.1:0-2475 GCA_020630805.1 Anaerolineales bacterium | reverse complement strand
CGCCTATCATCTATCTTCATAGGCTTTGAGGGCCTTGTTCTCAGCCGGAATGCGCACTCCAAGCAGAATAATCGCATTGGCAATTGAGGCGATAAGCGCTGTCCACCAAGAGCCAAAGATCAGCGGCACGCTGAGCAGTTCCAGCACAACAGCGATGTAGTTGGGATGCGGAATAAATTGATAAGGACCACGCGCAATGCGGTCGGCATTAGGCAAGATTAAAATGCGCGTGTTCCACTGTTTGCCGAGTGATGTCAGCGCCCAATAGCGCAGACATTGCGCTACAACGAAAATCCCCAGCCAGAGGCCCCACAGCGTTGAAAGCTGTGCCCCACGCCAAATCCCCTCAATAAGCCAACCAAATAGCCAGCCAGTGTGTAACACAATAAACAGCCAGTAGTGATCAGCACCATATTCCGTCGCACCTTGTGACATGGCCCACGCATAGTTGCGCGTGGCCACGCGTAGTTCAGACAAACGCTGAATGACAATGAGAGCAAAGAGGGTGATGAGGAATGGCATTGGGAATTGATAGTTGACAGTTGATTATTGGAAATTGACTACCACCGAAACAAAATCAATTCCGCACTGAAGCCGGGGCCTAGCGCAAACATCAATCCGAGTTCACCTGTTGGCGCTACGTCTTGTAGGTACGCTTCTAAGACAAACAACACCGTTGGGCTAGACATATTGCCATATTGTTGCAACACGTCCAGCGCGTGCCGGAATGTGTCAGCTGGTTTCTCCAAGCTTTCACTGTAGGCTTCAAGCACCTTCGCGCCACCGGGATGCGCCACAAAATGCTTGAGCTCGCTTGGATCAATGCCCCAATCGCAGCACGCGGCTTGAAGCAATGGGGCCATCTCCCGTAACACTAACGCGGGGATCGATTTGGCGATGCGAACTTTCAGGCCGCCCGTGACAATATCCCACCCCATAATGTCTTCAGACTCAGAGAATAGCGTGCTGTGCTGATTCAAGATCTCAAGCTGTGGTGCCGCTTGCCAGCCGTTACCATTGGTCACAACGCGCGGCGATGCTGATTTTTGTAACACGACAGCCGCAGCACCATCGCTAAACAGACTTGTTGCGATCAGATTAGCTTTGGATCGATCGTTATGTTGAAACGTCAGGCTACACAGTTCAGTTGCAATGAGCAACACCGGGGCATCTACCGTTTGGGCCAGTTGTGCCGCACGGGCTAGACCAGACACACCACCAGCACAGCCTAACCCCCAAATGGGAACGCGTTGCGTGTGCGGGCTCATGCCCAAGGCCTGAATAATTGCGCCGTCTAAGCTAGGAGTGGCAAGTCCAGTGCTAGACACAAACAGCACCATGCCAATATCCGCTGGCGTTAAGTCGGCTTGCGCAATTGCATCTTGTGCAGCGCGCAGTGAAATGTCCAGCGCAACTTGGACGTAGCGCGCGTTGGCTTCAGGGAACGTATGTGGCGTGCCATACCACTCCAGCGGTTGGGCTAAATTGCGGCCTGTAATACGCGTGTTCTCAAAAATCGGCAGCAGTCTATCAATCTTGCGGATGCTTTCGCCAAACAAGGCCTTGGCAAATTGACGCACATCTGACTGTTCAATCCGATGTGGTGGCACTGCCGTCGCGACGGAAAGAATTTCAGCCAATGGCATCTGTTGATGTTGTTCAGCCAGCGCCAAAATATTGTGTTTTTCAAGGTCAAGCGGAGTAAGTTGCATACAGTTAGGCTCTATCTGGCTCTGGCGTGGCGCACGTGTTGCGGTAGACAAAACGCGACAGCGGCTTCCGCTGGTCGCTTTGCCAGTCAATTTTTGGACGGGCCTTTTCCTTTGGCACATATCCAAGACGATAAATTGCCATCATTTCTAAGTGATCTGGCACTTCTAGAATGGTTTTGATCTGCTGCCATGCCTCTGGGATTTCCATCGGTGTGCTGACAAACTGAATTCCCATGCCAAGCTTGGTGGTCAAAAGCCAAACATGCTCAATGGCCATACCAAGCGAGAGGACACAATAAAAATCGGACAGATCCCCATCTTGTTTATATTCTTCGCGGTCTAATAACGCAACCAATAATAAGGGGCTGCTTTCAACCAGCTTGGTGTTGTCGCGGCCTAGCATCTTTGCGACGCCTAAGCGTTTGATCACACCCGTCGCTTTTTCGCTAAACACCTGCTTGATGAACGGTCGCAATGGCGCTGGCAGCTTATCAATGTAGATGCCGTCTCGCCGTTCATCCATTTCTTGCTTGGAGAAGCGAAAGTACTTACGATAACGCGTGAAGAAGCGGCCTTCTTCCATCAGTTGCGTCATCGTTTGTCCGCCAATCGCCGCGATTTGCGCCCGAATCGATTCATCATCGACCAAGATAAAACGCCATGGCTGCGAATTGAAATGGCTTGGCGCACGCGCAGCAGCTTCCACCAGCAACTGCTGGTGTTCAATTGAAACAGGGTCGGGCAAAAAGTAGCCGTTTGTCGT
>JAHDIM010000380.1:2253-3687 GCA_020630805.1 Anaerolineales bacterium | reverse complement strand
TTGATGAAAATTCATGCAGATGCGAATGGGATAGAAGCTGGGAATGTTATTGATGTTTATCTTCTGTAATGCGTAAGGTGTAATTCGTAAGAATGATCTTTCAAGACCTAGCTTACGCATTACACGTTACGCATTTTTAGCAATGCGCATTCTCCTCATCTCCTACTTCTACGAACCCATGATCAACCCGCGCGGTTTTCGCTGGCAGCGGTTGGCGCGGCATTGGGTTGATCAAGGCCATCATGTCGATGTGATTGCCGGTTGGGAAGCTGGGATGCAAGAAACCGAGGTGCGCGATGGTGTCAACATCTACCGCACCAACGCGTGGTTGATGAAGCAAGCGTGGCAACGGGTTGGGAATGTCAGTGTCGCGGAAGAATCGCCCACGAAGGATCACGAAAGGACACCAAGTGTAGAGACGTCCACGGCGTGGCGTCTCGGCGACCCGCAACACCGATCAAATTCAACAAATCGGCGGCAAACAGAATCCACAAATGACACGAATGGGCACGAATTGCAGAAAGAATTAGCCGCAGACAAGCACGGACAAGCGCGGATTAGTCCGCTGAAAATCGCCAAGCAGATTTACAACACCATCCAATGGCCTGATTCTGCATTTACTTGGTATGGCAGTGCTGTTCGGCAAGCGAAAACACTGATTGCAGACGGCCAGTATGATGCTGTGTATTCCATCGCGCCATTGTTTACCGCTCACTTAGTCGCCCGTCGCGTGACGCGTTGGTTACCGGATGCAGCGTGGATTGCAGACAATGGCGACCCATTCAGCGTTCAAGTCACCGATACCCAAAACAACACGCAACTCTATGGCGGCCTCAATCGCCGCGCTGAGAATAGCGTCTTCAAACGCGCCAACGCTGTCACCGTCACCACCGAACAAACAAAAACGCTGTATGCGGATGCGTTTCCTGACTTTGCACAGAAGTTGAAAGTTATCCCACCATTGATCTCTTTGAAGGGTCAGCCATCAGCCATCAGCCATCAGCCACTTGTCCTGAGCGAAGCCGAAGGATCAGCCGATCAGCTCAAGCTCGTCTTTATCGGGAAACTCTACGCTGGCCTGCGCCGTCCAGACAAGCTACTCAGTTACTTCGCAGAAGTTTGCAAATATATACCCAACGCTGAACTCCACTTCTACGGCGACACCAGCACCGTCGAAAACGACTTCAACTCTCAACTATCAACTCTCAACATTTTCCGCCACGGCATGGTCCCCCGCGACCGCATTCCCGCCATCATGGCCGAAGCGGATGTCCTAGTAAACATCGCCAACACCAGCGACCATCAGCTACCGAGCAAAGTTGTGGAGTATGCAATGACAGGTAAGCCTGTGCTGAATGTTGCCCCAAATGGAAACGGTTGCTCAGTGGAATTTTTCGCCGATTATCCAGCTGCGCTCAATTTATTTGATGGGCA
>JAHDIM010000380.1:0-2153 GCA_020630805.1 Anaerolineales bacterium | reverse complement strand
GATGTCCGTCTACTTACACGATATCCCTCTAGCTCAAGCAAAAGCCGCGCTACAAACAGCACTCGAAAGTGCTGGCTTAGCAGGCTTACTTGGCTCAGAAACCATCGCGCTTGATGAAAACTGCGTGGGCCGCGTACTCGCTGAGCCAGTGTGGGCCAAAATCTCAGCGCCCCACTATCACGCCTCAGCCATGGATGGCTTTGCCGTCCGCAGCGAAAGCACGAACGAAGCGCTGCTCACGCGCCCAGTAACGCTGACCTATGGCTCCCAAGCCGAGTACGTTGACACTGGCGATCCATTGCCAGACTGGGCCAATGGCGTGATCCAAATTGAAAATGTGGAAGCGCTAGATGTCGATGGCAACTTAGCTACTGACAAACGCAATCCCGCTAGCATTCGCATTCGTGAAGCAATTGCCCCTTGGAAGCACGTCCGTGCAATGGGTGAGGATATGGTGGCAACGCAACTTGTGTTACCCGCTGGCCATACCTTACGCCCAATTGATCTTGGCGCAATTGCGGGCAGCGGCCACTATGAAATCAAGGTCAGTAAGCGTCCGCGCGTGGCGGTGTTACCAACAGGTACTGAGCTAAAACCGATTGGCGAACCAGTAGAACGCGGCGATATTATTGAATACAACTCAGTCGTGCTGGCCGGTCAAATCAACAGTTGGGGCGGGACGGCGACGCGCTATCCGATTACGGTTGATGTGTTTGAAGCCATCAAGGCCACCGTTGCTGAAGCCGTCAAAGAACATGATCTGGTCTTGCTCAACGCTGGGTCGTCGGCAGGTTCAGAAGACTATTCCGCCGATGTTGTCCAACAGCTTGGCACCTTGCTCGTGCATGGCGTGGCCGTGCGTCCGGGACACCCTGTGATTTTGGGCATGCTTGATGCAGATGAACGCCAAGTGCCAATTGTTGGCGTGCCGGGCTACCCCGTTTCTGCCGCGCTAACAGGCGAAATTTTCGTCAAGCCGATGCTAGATCAATGGTTAGGTCGCTTCCCTGAAAGCCAAGAAACAATCGAAGCAACGCTCACCCGCAAAACCATGTCACCGGGCGGCGATGATGATTATGTCCGTGTAGTGGTCGGGGAAGTCGGCGACAAGACGTTGGCCGCGCCAATTGCGCGCGGGGCAGGCGTTGTTAGTTCGCTCGTCCGCGCCGATGGCATTGTTGTTTTCCCAAGCGGCACTCAGGGTGCTGAAGCTGGTGCAAACGTGAATGTACGTTTGTATCGCACCCGTGAGCAGATTGCGAACACTATTTTCTGCATTGGGTCTCATGACATGACGCTGGACTTGCTGGCGCAATTTTTAGCGCAACGCGGCGTGCGGTTTGTTTCGTCTCACGTAGGCAGTCTGGGCGGCCTGATTTCACTGCGCCGTGGCGAAGCGCATATCGCTGGATCACATTTATTAGACCCTGAAACAGGCATCTACAACGAAAGCTATGTGCAGCGTTACTTGCCAGACACACCCGTGCAAATTGTGCCGTTTGTAGAGCGCGAGCAAGGGCTAATTGTGCCAAAAGGCAATCCGAAAGGCATCACCTCACTGGCAGATTTACAACGTGACGATTTGCACTTCAGCAACCGCCAACGCGGCGCTGGTACACGCGTGTTGCTAGACTATCACTTAGATAAGCTTGGGATTGAAGCCGACAATATCAGCGGCTATGAAGATGAAGAATATACGCATCTTTCCGTTGCCGCTGCGGTAGCTTCTGGGCGTGCGGATTGTGGCTTAGGGATTACAGCAGCAGCGACCGCGTTGGAGTTAGAGTTTATTCCGCTGTTTAGCGAGCGCTATGAGTTTATTGTGCCTGATGCGCACACAGACAAGGTTGCACCTTTGCTAGAGCTTATTACCAACAACAATTTCAACGACCAAGTTAACGCACTTGGCGGATATGTAAGAATCTAAACGCAGACTCGAAAGAACACAGACAAAATATCCGCGTTCTTCCGGATCCGCGTTTCAATTATTGGAGACCCCATGGAATACAGATTTTTAGGAAACACTGGCTTACGCGTCAGCGAACTTTGCCTCGGCGCGATGACCTTTGGTCGCGAAGCCGAAGAAAACATGAGCCACAAGATGCTCGATGCATTCGTCGATGCTGGTGGCAATTTCATCGACACCGCTGATG
>JAHDIM010000379.1 GCA_020630805.1 Anaerolineales bacterium | reverse complement strand
CAATATCGAGATACGGGGTGATGTCTTTGACCTCACGGCCAGGGCGAATGGGGGCGGTAGTGCTCATAGTTATTAGACAGAGTAGAGAGGCAGAGAAAGAGGTTAGTCGCGGATTGATTTTGAGTTGCGGCTAGCAGAATTGTTTTCTCTAGCGCACAGCGCATTCTCTTTTCTCTTACTCTCTACTTTATAGAAGTATAATCCAACGTTATGAAGCAATCCACTGCCCGCCGATTAATAGAACTGAATCGTGTGTTTTACGATCAGTTTGCGACTGCGTTTTCGCATTCCCGCCAGAAGATGAATCCTGGTGTGGAGCGCGCTTTTGCTGAGTATTTAGGTGACGCAAAGACGGTTTTAGATGTCGGCTGTGGCGATGCGCGGGTGGGGCGTTGGTGGAGAGAGCTGCCCACTAAGGAGCACGAAGTTGCACGAAGGTATGTCGGGGTAGATGCCTCCGTTGGACTGCTTGAGGCGCATAGGGTGCAAGACCATATGGCGTTATATCCGGTTGATATTACGGCTGACGATTGGGCTGATCAGGTGCAGGCGCAGTCTGGCATGGTTACCTTTGATGCAGTGGTGTCCTTTGCTGTGATCCATCATATTCCTATTCAATACCAAGAAGTTGTGTTGAAAGGCATCAAGTCTTTATTGGCTGAGGATGGCACTGCTGTGATTTCGACTTGGCAGTTTTTACATGTGCCGCGCCTTGCTCGTAAATTACTCGATTGGTCTGAAATTGACCTCACGCCGGATGATGTCGATGAAGGCGACTATCTCATGGATTGGCAGCGTGGGGGACGCGGTATTCGCTATGTGCATTCGCATACGCAAGAACGCTTGTCTGCTCTATGTCAGTCTGTTGGGTTTGAAATTGTAGCCACTTGGCGCAGCGATGGCGCGACTGATGACATGGGGCTCTACTTTGTCCTGCGTCACACGTAGTCCGCATCACCACCCATTCACCCGATCCCAAACATCCACGACGGTTTCTGAACCGTCAATGACATGATATTGCCCATATTGTGCTGCCGTTGCGCAGGCATGATTGGGCAATATTCGTAATAAGGTGCCAACCGGAAAATCTGCTGGGTCAATTGCGCCACCGTCACGACGGGTGATGATACCGTGCTCTTGATTGGTACCCGAAACAATTAGATCTTGCGGATGCGGTGTGCCGTCCAACGTGCAGACAATGCCGCTACCGTGCTGCCCATTACCTTGGTCGCGCGAAAGTGCCATCCAGCCAGCGTCGGTGATAAGCCAACCTTTGTTATGTTGATGCCCAATGACGGATGTGAGCACAGTAGCGGCAATTTCTTCCTTATTACAAACGCCAAGTCCCTCCATCACCAAGTCATAAAACATATAGACCCCAGCGCGGAATTCTGTTACGCCAGCTAAGTTTTCAACGAAACGTCCAGTGGGCGTTGATCCCACGCTGACTTCTAAACAAGGATACCCATTACTGCGTAAAGTGTTTGCGCACTGCACTGCAATTGAACGTTCTTGCTCAGCTAGGGCGGTGATGTCTTCTATAGAAGTGCAGGCGTAAGACTCACCGGCATGCGTCAAGATGCCGCGTAACATCAGATCCTGACTTTCAACAATTTGCTGGGCCAGATCCAACAATAGCTGATCATCAGGTTGAACGCCTGATCGATGTCCGTCGCAATCAATTTCAATCAGCACGGGCAAGATCACGCCATGCGTCGCTGCTTTTGCGGCGGCGAGGCTGACTTGTGCGGCGGAGTCCAAAATAATCTTCATCTTCGCGCCACGTTTGATCAAATCACAGACATGATCCAGCTTGCTGGGCGCGATCCCCACTGCATACGTCAGATCTGTAATGCCATGTTCAAAGTAGTACTCTGCCTCACGCAGCGTTGAAACAGTCAGTGCGGCGGGCTGTCCGGCAAGTGCCAGACTAGCGACGTCAATATTCTTGGCGGTCTTGCCGTGTGGACGTAGCCGCACGCCCAACGCCAACAATCGATTTTGAAATGTGGATAGATTTTGTTGAAGCTTGACCTTGTCTAAGATCAGCGCCGGGGTTTCAAGAGTACGCATGTTTTGATCCTCATTTTTCATTCATCGGAATTACACAGATTTTACAAGGTGTCTATTGGGGCTTTACAACCGGCTCCTACACTATGGGTGTAGTCGAGACAGCAACGAGAGCTCGGCGCAACAACAAGACATTTACTCTATCTAAGGAGACACACTCATGAAACTTTTCTCAAAACTCAGCTTTATCGTATCGGGGATGTTGGTGATGGCAGCTTTGGTCGCTGGTACGGCAATCACATTTGCACAAGAAGATGCACCAGCCGATGATGGCGGCGCCCGCGTCAGTCAACGCGGTCCAAAAGAAGCAACGCAAGAAGTTGCCGATGTCTTCGGAATTACCGTTGCAGAATTGCAAGCCTACTACGACGCTGGCGATCGTCACGGCGACATCATCGAAGATCTGGGTCTGGACGAAGACACCGTTCGTGAAGAATTGCGTGCGGTAAAGCAAGCACTGAAAATGGAAAAGAAAGCTGACTTGTTGGGCATCAGTGTTGATGAACTCCAAGCGATGCTGGACGATGGCATGAGCTTCCAAGAAATTGCTGAAGAACTGGGCGTTGAATTGCCAGAACGCAACGGTCGCCGTGGTAACCGCAATGGTGGTGGCGACAATGCAGGCTTCTTTGGGAACGTAGGTGCTGCAATCACCGGTGACAATGCATAAGACTTAGCAACATAACTTTCCACCGCCAAAGAGCGAGTGTGAGCCTAGTGCTCCACTCGCTCTTTTTTTTCGGCAGTACTGAGCCTGAACAGATCTTATCTAAATCCAAATGTGTTCTAAATGCTTTAGATGTTACGTTTACGATGCACGTCCATACGGAACAGCGTGTCATCAAGATGCAATTAGACACGTTCTAACTATCGAGCACTGTAGCTATGAATAATTCACCATCACAATCACACTCGCGTTTTGGCGTGATACGCCAATATTTGTATCCAATTCTCGTCTTAACCATCTGGATTAGCTGGACGATCTACATGACCACCAGCAACAACTGGGGGTTGTTTAGAGAATATTGGCCCATTTCACTCACAATGACCTTGGGGTCATTTGTAGCAGGGGCCACCGCGGAAGGCGGCGCTGCGATTGCGTTTCCGGTCTTCACCAAGGTGCTGCATATTGCCGCCCCCGATGCACGAACCTTTGGATTGATGATCCAAGCGGTAGGGATGACGATGGCTGGGGTTGTAATCTTGATCCGCAAAGTGCCTATTCTTCCAAAGGTCATTCTCTGGGTAACGCTGGGCGGTATCTTTGGCGGCATCGGCGGGATGTTTGTCTCGTTGCCAGCACCGTATCCAAAGATTTTGTTTACGTTTACCGCGGCAGTCTTCGGGGTAGCTGTGTTTATTTCACGTTGGGTTCTGAATTGGGAACCACGCAGTGAATTGCCAGCGTGGGAAGGCTCACAGAAAGCCTTGTTCTTCGGGATCGGGATTTTTGGTGGCGTTGTAGCTGCCAACACCGGCTCCGGCATTGATATGCTCACCTATGTGGTGCTGACTCTGATGTACGGCATCAACGAAAAAATTAGCACGCCAACCACCGTCATCATCATGGCATTGAACTCAATCATTGGCTTTGCGGCACGTGGCATGGTCATGCAAGACATTGGCATTGC
>JAHDIM010000040.1 GCA_020630805.1 Anaerolineales bacterium | reverse complement strand
GCATCTTCATCGACAGGGAGGTCACATTATGAAGAAACTTTTTTCACATTTAGATAGCGCCGCTGGGGTGCTCATGTATCTGGGGTTTGGCTTTTTGCTGTTGACCTCGGTCATGCTAGCCTACGATGACTACTGGTCTTCGTTCTATGGCTACAACCTGCTGCCGACCAATAAGATTGATGGTTCAATCACGATTTTCTTGGTGGCTGCATTGCCGCAAGTCTTGCAACTTGTGGGTTGGTACCTGTGGTTCAACGATAAAAGCCGCATTGGGCTTGCTCTTGCAATCGGTGCTGCCACGCTTGACTGGACCACAGACACGATGTTCAAAGTCGACCCGAACGTCACCGCGAGCTGGTTTACCGCTCCTTTGGAAGCCTTCTTCCTCTACACAATTGGGTCTGAATTCTTGTTCAACTTCGCCATTGGTAACTTGGTGAGCCAATTCCCGCGCTTCATCAATAATCTTGTGGATGTGATGGAAACCCTCAGCGATGGCATCAGCATCTTGATGGGCAAGTCAGAATCGGGCCGCAATGGCTATGGCGACTAATCTGCGTGCGGAAGCACGCATTACAAAGCTCGTTTGCAACTTTTCGAAGCTCGCAAACGAGCTTCTTTATTTACCAAGTGTTTCGAATGGATTGCAGTAAATAACACGCGTTGACAAGCCAAAGCGCTACCTCGACGCTGCAATCGCACCGAAACGACCTCAGATTCATCAGTTGAATCTATTCAAAAGTACAGTAATTACTTGGCAGAGCCCATGAATACTTATAAGTTCAACTTTTCAGGTATTCATGCAAATGACTCAGAAGATTTTGCGTGCTGCTAAGGCGTTACTAAGGAGATACATATGGAACTTGATATTCCTCCAGAGCAAATCGTGGCACTTATGCTTGGCGTAGGTGTTGTAATTGGTCTCTCATTCATGGCCGTGTTCAGCTTTGGGTGCTCATATTGTGATGCCGTAAAATATGCCCAACACATACAGGAAGAACACACTCATGTCGATTGAACTCAAAGAACGTGAACGCCAGACACTTTGCTATATTGATCACTGCATCAAGACCAGTCCGCTCAAGACTGCACCGACGACCCGTGAAATTTTGACGCATCTGAATGAAGTCCTGCCCCGCAGAGAAGATGACAAGCCGATGTTGACTAGCACTGAACAAGTCAACCGCATTGTCCGTAGACTGCGTGAATTGGACTTGTTGCTTGATCCAGCCAAAGTGCCTGAAATCAAAGGCAAACAGCGCAACCTCATGCCAACTGACAAAGGTCAGGCGTGGATCGATGCAAACTGTAACGCTTAAAAGCAAAACGCGCTCTTTTCAGGAGCGCGTTTTGTTTTTAACTTGTTTCTCTTTCTTACCTATCCTCAGCTCTGGGCAACGCTGTTGAGTAAGTTACGCGAATTTGTTAGTGCGTTTTCAGGTAATAAAAACTCGTTCGGTTGGAGCAACAATATTTATCCAGAATTCAGATTACCTAATCAAAATCGGGAAGAAGACATCAAACTGCGGCGGGTTGGTTTCCCCGTAGGTGATGTGCAGTTTTGGAATGCGCTCAGGCGCACTTTCCATTGATGACCAGAAGTACTTCCCACTGTGGCGCGCGACATCTGCGGAGTATAGGATGATGCGGGCAGGTTCGCCGGTTGCATAAGCCTGCGCCACAATCTTGCTGACATCCCATTCGTATTTCACCGGAATGTGGGTGTAGTTATTTGGAAACTCTTCTGCGTCCAAAGGTACTACCCAAGTGCCGGAGACATTCTCTGCTGCATATGGCGCGTTGTTCCATGTCACCGTGTTTTCATCCCAGTCTTCCATTGCGCTGAACGCTTGAATATAGGACGTATCCGGCGGCACCGCCCAGCCAGCGCCCCCAGCATTCCCAAACATATTGAGTTCGAGTGACGCGGACACAATTTGCTTTCCGGCTGGTACTGGATCTAGATCGACTTCAATATAAATTTTCGACTGACAGTTCCAGTCTGCAACGTCTTCTTGTCCTTGAACGTTCAAGTGTGAACGACTGATGGTTTCTTGGTTGCCTGTCTGTTGATTGTAGAAGTCAAAGTCAGCGGCGCCAAAATTGACACTCCCAAAGTCACGGAACATGTCTTTGCCAACATGATAGTACGGATCGACATGGGCAGCGCAGTTGGCGTGGCCACCGACGTGCGTATCTTCAAAGTTCATCCCATTGTCTGGGTCATGAATAATGCTGATGGATTGTTGTCCAAAGGTTGGTGGTGGCGTGTACGCATCGGCCTGGCCAAAGTGGAGTTGCCCCCACGTAGTTGGATTGCCTAAGTTGACCTCTGCTGGCCAGACCTTGTCAGGAATAGCGGGCGTGCCAGTGCTGTTGTCACGGTCGTGAACGGCCATTGCCATGCGCCAAACTGTGCCATTGCCCGGCTTCCCACTAATGCCCAAGGTGCTGAACGGAATTTCAAAGGCGGCCCACCAACCGTGTGAGGCTTGACCACTGTTGAAGTTCCCTACGCCACGGTAGTGACTGAGTGAGTGGAAGTCCAGCGTGGCTGCGGTCCAACCAGACCCATTGCTTTCAAAGCTATGTTGATAGTAAGTTGGGTCCATCCATTCGTGTGTAAACTGGCGGATAAAGCGGTATGAGTTGTTGCCAACGGCATTACTTGGGGTGATGTCCGTATTGATATACAGCGTAACGGCATCCCAAGCGGTTGGATTGATGTTGGTGCAGTTGTAGTCTTCTAGCACGTTGCAGAACAAGAATTCATCGTTGACGTTGACCCGCACATACAGATGATCATCGTTATACTTCATGCGTACATCAGTGTAGTTATTGATCTTGTCGACATCCCCAAGCCAGAACATCCCGCCGTCAGGGAAGGTGATCTTGTCGTAGAAGTTACCATCCAATGTGCTCAATGGCGCATGTGGGGATGGTAAGTCGTCTGGCACGGCACTGGTGTGCGGCACGTTGACGCGTGGCACCGTGTAAGGACTTTGCGCTAGCGTGGGGCGGGCACCAATTGCGGTTGCGACCCCGGCCAATACAACAAAGAGTGTCAGACTAATGCGAAATTTTCGCGAAAAAGAAATAAAAGTTGTGTTCATAAGTGCAGCCCTTACCATTTGAGTTACACGGCTTGCAAACCAAGGCGCAAGCCGTGTAGTTCTTGAGTAAGGTGTGTCCAATTTATGATAGTTGAAACTTACGCCGGATTCAACTATCGGTGCATCAATGGTAGGTAGGTCAGTTGACCTTGTTCGTCGTAATTGTCCAGCACAGTGGTGAGCTTTTGAATGTAGTACAAGTCACCGACCGCAAAGCCTGGTACATCTAAGTACCGTTCAAGTTCGTTGCCAGTTTCCCCAAGCAAGTTTGCACGCGCCATAAAGATGGAGTGCGTGTCGTATAACGGCACGACTGCATTTTCCAATAGCCCTTCATGAGCGAACGAAACAAACCAGTATGGTGAGTTATGGACGTACTCATCAATCGTAGTGCGCATGGCAGGCAACAGATACGGTCGCAAGTATTCGGCCAACTCTGGCACCATGTACATGAAGTTGTTCGCCGCATTCAAGCTGTTGCAATATGCTTGCGAGGCTGATGATTGATACGGCGACTCTTTAGTGAAGTTCGTGCGCCGTAAGGTCAACAGATGGTCGTAAATGGCTTGCTTGTCGGCTGAGACAGGTTGCCCTGCTAGCTTTTCAAGTTCCAAGAAGCCCATGTAACCAGCGATAAATGCATTGTGCACGTGCGGCATGGTCAGCAGCACTGAGTCCGCTGGTGGCACTGAGAGATAGAACGTTGGATCTGCTTCCGCGTAGATCGTCGCTGCATTACCGGTGTGGACTGCATATTTCCACAGGGCATAGTACGCATATGGATTGACCCCCCAAACCCCGCTGCTTTCGGCACCGCCAATGTATTGATACACGTAGTTCGCCGCTTGCTTAGGATGGTTGGTCAAGTCTGCTTGCACTTCTGGTGGCAGGTCAAAGAAACTGCGCGATGTCCCTGCATCCCAGCCCACATGATTACTGTTGTAAGGGGCGTAGTTGGCATATTCATTGGCCAAATAGGTATCGACTTGCGCTTGTTGACCCGCACTCAAGTGTGGATAGGCACTCAATAGCGCCACGAACGTTTCGCCAGAGTTGTGGAAATAATCTGAAAGTTCATCCCCACAGGCGTAGCGGCCCCACATGTTCATAATGCCGTGGTTGGCATAGCCTGGTTGCAGGTGACCGGCATCTAGTATCTTTTGAATTTCAGTGCCAAGCCGATTTTCAAGCGCGGCGCGACCTGCGTTTGGCAGTTGCGCGTTTGCCCCTGCTGGGACAACTTGTGCGTTGTCAGCTGGGGCGGCTGCGCCGGCTGATTGGTTGAATGCAATGATTGTGTTCCCGCGGTGGGTGTAGACCATTCCGTTATAAGGAATAGGTGGATTCACATCTCCGTGGTTGCCATAGCTCCCGTTGCTGTTGCCAAATGCGACGTGGCCAGGCCCGCTGTAAACGCGGTTGTCGTAGCCAGGCGCAATAGCCGCAAGGTTATAAACGAAGTAAGCCCATTCCCGACCAGGATCAACGCCCCAGCCAAGGGTGGGTGGGCGATGCCCCGCGTTGTAGTTGGTCGCAAAGCTAGTCACAGGTTGGGAAACATCCATGGAGCCGCTTTCACGGTCACAGCACAGGTTCCAGTGCACCACGTTGCCTCCGAAGGCATATGCGGTTGGCTCGTCAATGGCGGTCCAGTCCATGCTGATCACGCTGATGTGCGAACTGCCCGGTACCCATCCTGATACATGTCCACCGGCAATGTAAGCATCGGACATATAGCTATTTTGTTGATACAACACATTGTCTGGCCCGATAGCTGGTGGATAGCGGGTCCCACTGTGCGTTCCCGCCCACAAGACTGGTGCCGTGTGCGTTTCAGCACCGGTTGACGCGCTTAGGACAAAGACTGACTTACGCCATGGTTTGGCGTTCAAATAGTCAATGATGCGGGTTGCATCTACCGTTGGCGTTCCGGCTACCCAATTGCCGGCCACAGTGCCGAGATTACCAATCAGCTCACCTTTTGGATCTGTGGTGAAATTTGGATACAGCTCTTGCAGTTCCATTTGCGTAATGCGCATGGCCGGACCTGGATCAATTGAAGTGCGGTAGTTGTTGGCAGAAGAGAAAATAACTTTGTCTTCATAGACCACTGGCCACCAACTCGCAAAGCCACCCCCCGGAAGTTTTGCGGACTTCCAGATTTGACCACCCGTATTGATGTTCAACGCATAGGCGTGGCTATCATTTGAAGCAAAGTAAATGTTGTCACCGTTCAGCGCGGCTGAATAGAGGATCGGCCCACCGGTTTTGAAGCGCCATGCCAATTGGCCGGCATTGCCACCCGTGGCGTGCACTGCATAAAAATAACCGTCACGATTACCCAACATGACTTTGTTATTGGCGACGACAGGGTTTGTTTGGAAGCCTGCATCGGCAGTGAACGTCCAGATCTTGCCACCGGTGAAGGCATCGACCGCGTGGACTTTATGATCTAAACCGCCTGCATAGACAACCCCTTCATGGACCGTTGGGGAATGCCCAATTGGCAAATCCGTGGCGTAGGTCCAGTTGACCTTGCCAGTTTGCGCATCTAAGGCGTAGATCCCTTTTGCTGTCGCAACATAGAGTTGATTGTAAGCAGCAACAAGCTGAGTCTTCTGCGAGATGTATGGCTCAATATTAGTGAACCATGTCGGAGTCAGCGCGCCCGCAACCTCTTCCGGAGTCGCTGAGGTACGCTGAGGATCTGCGCCAGCCATTGGCCAGCTGTTCTCTCCGGCGTAATTTGTCCAGTGATCTGCTTGTTGAATAGGTTCCGCATGTGACACAGGTGCGCCAACGAAGACCATTAACAAGGCGATCACCGTTCCAAATAGAAAGGTGAGTCTCATTTTCATAATTTGATTTCTGAGTGCCATTCTGGACGTGGTGCCTCACATGGTGAGCGCTATCCGTTTGGCGATGCATATTCCAACCCAAGGTTGAAAATGAATGTTGATACTTCCAAATACAAACAATTCAAATCGTTTTTCAACCGTTATAACGATTGTAAAAAACGGCAGGGGCAAGGTTTGTTTAGAAAAGCTTGGGATTTAGCGTTTGTCTAAACATTTCGCTTTGAGGTTTCGCAAAAACCGTGCCAGAGCTTAAGGGTAATGTTGGGAATATCAGATGCGTTGTCAGAAATTCTAGTTTGTCAGTACGTGCTCAAGTAGTAGCGATACAAGTTCAAATTTAGAAAACAACGTGTTTTCGCAGCGACTGTGAACCACTCACAATCCCTCTTTACATCATACAAAATTCAAACTCTATTTTGTATGAAGATTTCATCAAGACTGTCACTATCTTGTGCTGCACAATGTTTATCTACCAATACAGTTGAAACCTAGTATGACAAGTGACTTGATGGTTTGAATTTCTTAACGTGTAACGGGTCAAAATTCCGCCAAGCAGAGGTAAATTTACAGCCCAAGGAATCCTCAATCAAAACTTTATCTACCCGACTGTACCCTCGCTTACACTTTAGTTGTGAATGAGGTGTGTTTCACGAGTGTCATGTCAAGCATGTGACACTCAGAAACACGAATTACGACGCTTTATTGGTACTGAATTTTTAGTAGACGTCGACGATAACTGTAGAGGTAAATTTGTACGCCGTATTGTGTTGGGAAATTGCGCAACAGCAGTTTTCCGCTTGTCTTCCAAGTGTCCGTCCAGTTACTATAGGACGGAGAGCAACTTGTGATATTGTCATTGACTCGCCACTCGTTGCCCTTGAACAAGCGCAAATCTTTTGTCGGCGTGATCGATTTTATATTCGTCAGCTAAGTCGCTTCGTGCCACTTTGCGTGCAAAATGAATACGAGTTGCCGTATCGCGGAACAGTTGCGTTGCGAGATGGAGCCTTCATGACAGTCGGCACCGTTCGCTTTGATTTCCGGGTGATGCAAGTGGCGGCTGCACCGCGCAAGGTCCGCTGTAACCACTGTAAAAACCTGTTAGATGTAACCCACGAGAACTGTTTGTGGTGTGGTACCTCGCTTGCATTTGGGGAATTGATGCCACTCCATGAGTTTGCTTGATCGGCAGGAATTTGCACCGTTTCGAACTGCCCAATCTATTTCTGAAAATTTTATAAACGCACTCAAGTTGCCCATCCTGACCAAGTCATTTCTGACCTTGGGCGGTGGTATAGGCAGCTTCGTTTGGGTTGATTATTTACGCGTCCACGGTGTCAACACTGCGGATATTGGCGTTCTTGGAATCTATGAGGAGCCGTATCAGCGGTATCAGACGTTGTGTCGTAATTCTCAGATCCCAGGCTACGAACGTTTGCGTAGCGACTCAGGCTCCACGCCAGATAACATCTGGGGTTGGCCCGGCTATGGCATTCGCGAAGTTGCGTCGCTCACACGTCAGGGTCACCTCCGTTCTGCGTCAAGCCGCCTTTGGCAACTCTTCAACGAACCTGTTTTTACCCAAACTTATACGCCGCAGTCGCAACAAGTCTATGCTGCAATGGATCGTGAAGCCGAGCGTATTGGCTGGAATGAAATGTGGCAGTATGGACGCATTCGTAGCCTACGCAAGACAGATGCAGGGCGCTATTGCGTCTTGTATGAAGATCGGCATGGCAATCCTAAGATTGCGCTCGCCAATGTCATTCACATTGCGCTTGGCTACCCCGGCTTTCGATTTTTACCGGACTTACAGACCTACCGCGAAGCGACACTGGACTTGCGGAAGGTTGTGAATGCATATGAAATGCATGACCATGTGTACGAATTTCTTGCTGAGCATGGCGGCACGGTGATGTTGCGGGGGCGTGGCATTGTCGCTTCACGTATTTTGCAACGGATTGCCGAAGTGCGAACGGCCAGTGGCCGCGATGACATTCGCGTTGTCCACCTCATGCGCACCGCACGCGATGAAGATACGCGGTACGGGTTAGCACGCCGCAAAAGCGAACATAACTGGCAGTTGCAGCCGTTCAATTTTCCTAAGGCAGCGTTCTCTGGCAATCTGCGGCGTAAATTTCAAAACGCAACGGATGAAGAACGTCGCAAATTGATTTCAATTTGGGGCGGCACAACCACGTCTGACCGAACCGACTGGAAGCACCTAGTCCAAAATGGTCTAACCCAAGGTTGGTACAAAATTGCATTTGGCAATGTCCTAGACGTCAAACCAATGCAAAGCGGCAAGCTTCGGTTTGCAGTTGAATCAATTGAAGAGACGGCTGAACAGCTATCGCTAGTTTCAGACTTTGTGATCGATTGCACTGGATTGAACGCCAAGATTGAGACGAACCCTTTCTACGACGACTTGTTGACTCACTATCAAATTCCTAAGAACGCCATGCAAAACTTGGCAGTGTCGGAAACTTTTGAAATAGAAGCGCTGCGGGCCGGAAGAGGGCGCGTTTACGCGTGCGGTGTCGCAACGCTAGGCGGCCCATTTGCCCCAGTAGATAGCTTTCTAGGGTTGCAATATGCCGCCTTCAAATCGCTCCAAGGCTTGCGTAGCGCCCGTGAATTTGGCCTCAAACGCTTTTCTATGCCGCGTTCGTTGTATCAATGGATGCGGTGGGCAAGGGGCGTACAACCATGACGCCGACGTTACTTGGCCGCTGGCAGACCCGTGTGTTTTTGTTTACGCTGTGGGGGATTCCAATTACCATTTTGTTTGGGCTAGCCTTTGGCGGTAAACGCTTTACGATGCTGGTGTTACTGACGGCTTTTATTCTGGGGATTAGCCTAGATATGGTGTACACCTTAGTGCAACGGTTCCGCTGGAATAGAGATTGGCCGCCAATGTTCGTGGCGTTGACAGGTCTCTTGGAGTTTGTCATTCTGCTGGTCCTGTTCTTCTCACTGGGGGCACTGCTTGCAACCCAACCTGAGTGGGCGCGATTTATTCCCCGCCGACCAAATCCACGTTTATTTATTTTCCACTACTTGCTTGTGTGGGTGCCAATGTTCATGATGATGTTCGGCGGTATGCATGTGCTTAGCCCAAAATGGCGCTTCCACGGCGGCCAATGGCTGTAACTTAAACGAAAACCGCGCACAATATTTTGAACGCGGTTTTCTAAGGAAGTTGGTATGTAGTGGGTAACAGGCACATACAGCGTATCAAAAATAAAGCATAGATGTATATATGACTTTGTGTATAGTGTTTTGTAAAATTGCGTAATTCTGTTGTTTGTCTGTCCTTTATAAACAGATGATGATTCATCATCAACATTTACCGGAAGCATAAGTCACTTCGAATTGAGCAGTGGCAACAAAAAAACGGCCATCTCATTTGAGACGGCCGTTTTTTGTTGCGCAACTTATCGTTATGCGCTGAGCTAATGGTCCCGTTAGTGCCTACGACCAATAGCGGCGCACTGCATTTACGCCTCCCACTCCGAAGAAGATTACCCCTAGCAACGCCAAGACAATAATCATAATCAGCAGTGTTTGTGAGCTGTATAAGTCGAACCCAGTTTCTGGGATGCGTTCCGGCGTAACTTGTAGCCCGTTCGTGTTCGTACTTGCAGGTGCTAAGCCGTCACCTGAAACCGAAATGACATTGCTGATCTGATCTGGCGCCTGCGCGGCTTCATTGAGCCGCGCCAAGACGTTCAGCGTAATCGTCTGGTTCGGGTCAAGCCGATCGATTTCTAGGATCACGGTTTGGCCTTGGATGCGTGGTGTTCCAATCGAGCTTTGTACGTTTAGCGGCGTTAGCCGTGAGTCGAGCACTTTCGTAATCACAACATTTGTAACCGTTGTACTGTTCGGATTGCGAATAAGGATGCCGTAATCGACTGTGTCACCCGGAGCGCCAATATCAGGTTGATTGGCAAGTGTGATCTCAATCGGTGCCAATGTGGTCGCAACTGGGGTCTGCGTCGGAATTGCCCCCGGCGTTTGCGTTGCCGTTGGCACGATTGTCGCCGTTGCATTCGCAATTGTCGGGGTAGCCGTTGCTGGCACCGGTGTAGGTGTCAACGTCGCAGTCGGATTATTGGTCACTGCCGTTGGTGTCGCAGTTGGGTTATTTGTTATTGCCGTTGGCGTTGCAGTTGCATTCACTACTGTAGCTGTCGGTGTTGCGGTTGCATCGCTTGACGTTGGTGTTGCTGTTGCAACTGGCGTTGCAGTTGCTGCGAGCGGCAGCAAGCCTGCGTCCGCCGTGTCAACAATTTCTCCGCTTGAGAGAATGATCACCCCAGTATAGTTTTGTCCGCTGATGATATCGCTGTCGAGCGCATCTTCTGCGCCTTGATCTGTTGATGTGAAACCAGCATAGCCACTTGGTTCAATGACTTGTACGATGTAACGCACGTCTGGGGCTAGGCCAACGAAAGCGTATTTGCCATCAGCGTCGGTTGTTGTTGTGTTGATCTGCGTATCTGGATCACCGTCACCGTCGTCATCAGTCCAGAGGTTTACGGTCACGCCTTCAATGCCAGCGTTGTCATCATCTTGAATGCCGTTTTCATTGCGGTCTTCCCAGACATAGTCGCCAATTGAGCCACCTAACACGGCTGGTGTCGCTGTTGGTGCTAATGTAGCTGTTGCCGTTGGCGTCGCAGTTGGGTCTGGCGTTGCAGACGGCGTTGGTGTCGCGGTTGCTGGTGGCTCTTCTACTAACAAAATGGCACTGTTGACGTCTGTTTCGTAGTCATCATCTGGATTGATACCGATGACAGTGGCCAAGTTTTCAAGCTCACCGCGCGCAGCATCATCTGCGGTCACGGTGTATGGGGCAGAACAGGTCACCAATTCACCTGGATCTAGCGTGTCAGTTCCGTCGTTTGTGAATACGTCACCAAGTGAGGTGTTGTTACAGCTAATTGCGCCTAATCCATCAAACGGATCAGACACAACCACCTCAGTCAATGTGACGTTACCATCATTGCGCGCGATAAAGGTGAAGTTGATGGTGTCGCCTTCGTTGGCCTCAACCACACTTGCGTCTTTGGTCAATGACAAGTTTGGCAATTGTTCAAACGGAACAATGTAAGTATCTGCCGTTTCAACTGGGTCGCCGTTCGGGGTTGTCGCGTTGACACGGGCGGTATTTGCAATCCAGCCTGTGTCAATATCGGCCTGCCCAATGGTGTAAGTTGCGGTACATTCCACACTCTCACCTGGATCTAGGCTGTCTGAGCTGTCATTGGCGAATGGATCGCCTAATGAGGTATCACTACAGCTAATGGCGCTCAGCCCAGGCAGTGGGTCGCTGACAACGACATTACTCAAGGTCACGTTGCCGGTATTGGCTGCCGTCAGGGTATAGGTAATGAGATCGCCAACGACATTATCAGCGGTATTGTCCGCTGTCTTTTGCAAGATCAGACCTGGATCCACAGGGAAGATCAATTCTTCTGTATCGCTGCCAGTGACAGGGTCACCAACGGCTGGTGTGCCAGTTGCGGTTGCGGTGTTACTCACACTACCTGCATTGACATCATCTTGTGTGACTGTGTAACTGGTCGTACAGACCATACTTTCGCCACGATCCAAGTCGCCTTCTGGACAAACTGGCTGCGCAAATGCGCCAGTACCGTTGTGCACATCGGCGAGCGTAACCGTTGGGAGTGTAACGTTGCCAGTATTGGTCACGGTATAGGAATAGGTCACCGTTTGACCGACACGTGGTGCCACGTTATCTACGCTCTTTTCCACCATGATGCTGGCACCCGGTGGGAAGCGTACTTCTTCATCGTCAGACGCGTCCACGCTAGGACCACTTGGGGGATCGGCGGTCACTGTGGCAGTGTTGGCGACAACTCCAGCATCCACATCTGCTTGTGAGACAAGGTATGTCGCTGTACACGTGGCGACTTCGGTTGGCGCGATTGTCGTGACATCACAGCCACCATCGACTAACGCGTTCGTGCCGCCGTGTACGTCGTTGACACTGACGTTGGAGAGCGAAACGTTCCCATTGTTCGTGACAAGATAGGTGTAGGTGATGGTGTCACCGGCGTCTGCGCTGGTGTTATCTGCGGATTTGACAATGTCTACCAGCGGTAAGCTCTCAAAGACAATGTCTTCATCGCTGGTGTCTTCGACCGGACCACCAATTGGGGGATCGGCCGATGCGGTGACATCATTCCCAATGCCGCCGGCATCAACATCGGCTTGTTGGACTTCATAGTCCGCCGTACACGTCATGGAGGCACCTGGGGCTAAACTGGTGCCCGGACATGAGACGCCCGGCCAAGCACCAGCACCACCATGCACGTCATTCAAACTGACGTTACTGAGCGTGACATTGCCTGTATTGGCGACTTCATAGGAATAGGTGATGGTTTCCCCAACAACCGGCGTGCTGTTGTTAACAGTCTTTTCGACTGAGATCATCGGGCCTTGCGGCAGATCAACAGTTTCGTCGTCCGTGTCATTGACGACCGTCGTATCTGGGGCTTCTCCGCTGACTTCAGCAGAGTTGGTCAACGTCCCTGCATCGACATCAAGTTGAGTGACGGTGTACGTTGCAGTACATTGCGTAAATTCACCCGGCGCGAGTGTTGTCGTAATACACGTGATGGCACTAAGCGGATCTGAGCCTGAGTGGGTATCGACGACGCCAATGTCTGTGAGCGTGACCGTGCCTGTATTGGTGACATCATAAACATAACTGATGGTGTCGCCGAGTTCAGCAGAGGTTAGGTTAGCGCTCTTGTTGACTTCGATCAATGGGCGGGCGTCGAAGACCAAGATGGCATCATCGTTGGCGTTGACGCTTCCACCAATTGGAGGGTCACCCGTGACAGTTGCCGTATTACTGACTGTGAATGCATCAATATCTTCTTGTTGCGTTTCGTACGTTGCCGTACAGGTCATGCTCTCGTTTGGTGCTAACGTGTCAGTTGGACAGGTGATCGCGCTCAAGGCGATAAACCCGCCGTGCGCGTCGTTCACAATAATGTTGTTGAGCGTGACATTACCAGTATTAGTCACGTCATAGCTGTATGTCACTATTTCTGCCAATGCAGGCGTTGTGTTGTCAACTGATTTGACAATGTCAATTGCTGGAACTGCTTCAAAGTCAATTGTGACATCGTCCGTCTCTTGAATAGGTGTGCCGTTTGGGTCTGTTGCCGAACCCGTTGCAGTATTGGTCAAGGTGCCGGCGTCTACATCGGCCTGCGTGACGGTATAGAGTGCGCTACATTCTGTGCTTTGCCCTGGTAGCAGGGTGGTTGCCCCACAGGTAATTGTGCCTAATGGGTCTGACCCGCTGTGAACATCATTGACGCTGACATTGCCTAATGACATCGTGCCGGTGTTAGTGACTGTGTAGGTATACACAATGATGTCGCCAGCCAGTGGCGTGGTGTTGTCTACTGTTTTCGACACATCAATTAAGGGGTATGCGTCGAACAGGAGAGTCTCATCGCCTGTATCTGTCACTGGATCGTCATTTGGAGCATCAGCAGTGACAGTTGCGGTGTTGGTCAGTGATTCGTTGTCAATGTCACCTTGCAGCACGGTGTAGGTTGCTGTACATGTAGCAACTTCGCTTGGCGCAAGCGTGTCTGCATCACAGGTGATGGCGCTCAGTGTTCCGACACCGGGGTGCACGTCTGTGACGCTCACATTGTCTAGCGTCACAGTCCCGTTATTTGTAACGGTGTAGGTGTACGTTACGGTTTCGCCAACTAGCGGTGTGTTATTGTCCGCGGTTTTGACAATGTCGACTGCTGGCGCTGGCGGCAAGTCTATTTCTACGGTGTCTTCGTCGGTGACAGGCGTGTCATTCGGTGCTGCGCCCGTGACAGTTGCTGTATTTGAAAGGATACCTGCATCAATGTCAGCTTGGGATACTTCATAGGTCGCCGTACAGGTCATGCTGACCGTAGGCGCCAGCTCCGTAAATGGACACCCGATTGCACTCAGCGCATTGCTGCCGCTATGCACATCGCTCACGCTAATGTCATCGATGGTCAAGTTGCCGTCGTTACTAACGAGATAGCTGTAGGTGATGGTGTCACCAACGACTGGTGCTGGATTATCGACAGATTTCGCAATGGAGATGGCTGGCGTTTGCGCTGCCGGTACGTCTTCTGAACTGCTGTCTTCAGTTGGATCACCTGCCGGATCACTACCCATGACAGTCGCTTCATTGATCACGCTGCCCGCGTCGACATCGTCTTGCGTGACGCTATAGGTCGCGGTACAGCTCACGGTTTCACCTGGAATTAGATCATCGCTGCCGTCATTCAGAAATGGCACACCCTCTGATGTATTGCCACACGTAAAGCCAGACAACCCCGGCAATGGATCACTCAACTCAACCGCAGTGAGGGTCATGTTGCCGTTGTTTTCAATGGCAAACGTGTAGGTAATGATGTCTCCTACTTCAACGCCGCCAACCGTGTCGGCGGTCTTTACCAGATTGAGGCCAGGGTTCTGCAGGGTGTCTAACAGTTCGCTGTCAGTATCTGTCAACGTGGGATCACCGTTACTCGGATCGCCTTCAGCGCTGGCTAAGTTTTCGGCGAACCCTTGGTCAATGTCGGCTTGGGTCATGACGTATGTTGCCGTACATTTGACCGTTTCATTTGGATCTAGCGTGTCATTGCCGTCGTTGTTGAACGTGTCTCCATTGGAAGTACTCAAACAGCTAATGGCGCTCAGACCGGGCAGACTGGTGTCAATGACTTCAACATTATTGAGAGTCACATTGCCAGTGTTGCCGGTTTCAAAGGTAAACGTCACCGTGTCACCGACTTCAAGGTCAGCTGTGAGGTCAGCGGTCTTTTCGAAGTAAAGCCCAGGCTCACGAAGTGTCAGAGCCGTCGCGTTTGCATTACTGTCTACGATTTCATCGTTTGGCCCGACACCAGTTGCGGTTGCAGAATTGACAAGCTCGCCTTTATCTACATCTGCTTGGGTGACGGTGTATGGCGCGGTACAGGTTGTTGTCGCAGTTGGTGCGAGGCTGGTTGCGCCACATGTGATAGTACCAAGCCCCGGCAAAGCGTCTGTGACAGTCACTGGATCTAGCGTGACGTTGCCAGTGTTTTCGACCAAGAAGGTGAAGGTCAAGTTGTCGTCTAATGCAAGCGCTGCATTTGGCGCAACAGATTTTTGCAAACTAATATTTGGCGCGGACTCTTCAACAGGCGTGCTGATGCTGTCATCGTCTTCAACCTGCGTATCACTTGGGTCGTCGCCGGTAACGGTTGCGGTATTTTCAATTGCGCCTGCATCGACATCGTCTTGGGTGACAGTGTAGGTTGCTGTACAGGTGGTGCTGATGGTTGGCGCAAGTGTTGTGGTTGGACAAGTGACAGCGCTAAGCCCAGGGAGTGGGTCGGTCACGGCGATGTTATCTAGCGTGACGTTGCCAGTATTGGTCACTGCAAAGCTATAGGTGACGGTGTCACCAACGCCTGCACCGCTGTCTGGGGCAGCGCTCTTGGCAATTTGAATCGCTGGGGCGGCGTCTTCAGTCGTAACCGTTGTGCCAGCCGTGTCCGCAACCGGATCTCCAGTTGGGGGCTGACCGGAAACGCCCGCAGTATTGTCAATTGAACCTACATCGACATCGTCTTGATTGACGGTGTAAGTGGCCGTACAGGTCATGCTGACCGTCGGGGCTAGCGATGTTGCTGGACAGCTGATTGCGCTTAGCCCAGCCATTGGGTCGGCAACAGCGACGGGGTTGAGCGTGACGTTACCGGTGTTGGTGACTTCAAAGCTGTAAGTGACTTCATCGCCCACGGCAACGTCGGTTGCTGGGTCGGCCGTTTTTGCCAGCGTGATGTTTGGATTAGATGGGAAGAGTAACTCCAAGTCATCCGTAGCAGTCACTGGACTGCCGAGTGGTGATGTGCCGTTGACAGTGGCATCGTTGTCGAGGTTGCCTGAGTCAATGTCAGCTTGCGTCACCAGATACGTTGCTGTACAGGTCATGCTCGTGTCGCGGGCCAAAGACGCCGCTGGACAGAAGATATCACTTAGTGTGCCCGTGCCATTATGAATGTCTGCCACTTCCAAGCTATAGAGCGTTACGTTCCCGACGTTACTGACTTCATAACTGTAGGTGATGATGTCACCTGCGGTGGGTGTGAGGTTATCGACACTCTTTTCAAGGCCAACAACTGGTCCCGGTGGAAATTCAATGGTGGCGGTGTCTTGGGCTGTCACAAGTGCACCTGTTGGGGGCTTGCCACTGACTGTAGCGGTGTTGGACACCATTTCAGTGTCAACATCAACTTGGTTGACCGTATAGGTTGCTGTACAGTCCATCGATTCTTCTGGGTTCAGTGAATTCTGTGGACAGGAAATTGGGCTAAGCGGATTGTCACCCCCGTGAACGTCTGTAATGGTGACAGGATTGAGTGTGACGTTCCCGTTGTTGGTAACGGTGTAGGTGTAAGTGACTGTATCGCCAGCATCTAGTAAGGCGGTATCTGGCGTTTTCGACAGGCTAATCGCCGGATCTGGATCAATGGTGACTTGTTCCGTGTCTGAGTCGGACACGTCTGGACCGCTAGGCGGTGTCCCCGTTGCGGTTGCTTCATTCGTCACGAGACCGTCGTTGGCATCGTCTAAATTGACGACGTACGTTGACGTACACGTCATGGATGCATCTGGTGCTAGCAATGTCGCTGGACAAGTGATGGCGCTAAGCGTGTTATTCCCGTTATGAACGTCTGTGACAGAAACAGGGTCTAGCGTGACATTCCCTGTATTTTGAACTTCGTAACTGTAAGTGACTGTGTCACCATTGTTGACCGAGGTATTGTCAGCAGTTTTCACAATGGAGATGCCAGAGAACGTTTCAATAGTCAGTTCGGCTGTGTCTTCATCGGTGACATTAGCGCCAGTTGGCGGTGACCCCGTTGCTGTCGCAGTGTTGAGTACTGAACCTGCATCGACATCGTCTTGGTTGACAGTATAGGTTGCAGTACAGCTTGTACTTGCCGCTGGTGCCAATGACGTCGCGCCACACGTGATGGCGCTCAACGTATTCGCCCCACCATGTATATCCGTCACAGTGACAGGATTGAGCGTGAGATTCCCTGTATTTGTGACTTCATACGTGTAGGTCACGAGTTGGTTCAATTCAGGCGTTGGATCATCTACCGTTTTGGTGATGTTGATGGCTGGGGATTGTAGCGTCAACGCTTGGGCGCTGTCGGTATCGGTAACGGGGGTGCCGTCTTTAGCTGTCCCGTTGACCGTACCCGTATTGTTGATAACCGTTGCATCGACATCTGGTTGGGTCACGGTGTAAGGCGCTGTACACACCACAGATTCGCTAGGATTTAGCGCGCCCGAGCCATCGTTTGCGAAGGCATCACCTGATGACGTGTTGGCGCACGTCATTACGCCTAACCCAGGCAGCGGGTCGCTAATGACAATTCCAGTTGCAGGGAGATTGCCGTCGTTGGTGATGGTGAATGAATATGTGAGCGTGTCGCCAAATTTGACATCTGTATCAGGTGCAACGGTTTTGACAATATCAATCGATGCGTTTGAAGTGACTGTGATTGGCGTGACATCGTTTTCGCCCGCTTCATTTGCATAGCGACTGTTATCTGCGTCAGGGTCAGTTCCATTGTCAGAGAGATCGGTAACGTTGCCGTCTGGAATGCCATCGTTGTTTTCAGGCGTATCACCACTGACGCTGGCCTGATTGTCATAATTTACGGGAGAGCCGCCAGTGAAATCTGGAAAGAAGGTGACGGTGACTTCAATGATGGCTTGTTCACCAACTGCGAGGCTACCGCTGTCACCATCCAAAATTGCTTGGTCGCCGCTGCCGTCAAAGCTTGGGTTGAGCACTAATGGATCTGTACTATTCGACGCGATACTGACGGTTGAGACTGTGTATTCATTTTCTAGATCGACATCAGCGCCGTTTGCGAAGTATGTGCCAAATGGCGTTGTGAGATCGTCCATGACTTGGACATCGTGCAGCACGGCATCGCCAATGTTCTCAACAATGAGTTCGTAAGTAACGTCAAACGTGCCGTCCAGATTTGCAGTTGGGCCAGATTTGACATTCTTTGCCAAGCCAACTGAAGCTATTTTCAACGGCGTGGCATCGAGTTCTTCTGCACTCGCAACGTAGTCAGACACAATTGATCCACCATAGGTGGTGCTCAAGCCAGAAAGACTTGCTTGGTTGTATACCGTACTACCGACCATTGGGGCAGGTAAGACGGCATCAATTGAAATTTCGACGATTGAACTTTGCGGAATGAAGCCATCTGTGATGGTAATGGTATTGGTGCCTACCACCGGCGTGCCACCGAGTGGGTTGACCAACGTGCCACCGACGAAGGTGCGTCCGGCATCCATGGTGTCAGTAAAGATGAGACCTGACAAAGGCTCTGCTGAAGAGTTTGCAATGGTGTATGTATACGTAACCGTGTCACCGGGGGCTGCGTTTTCGGGTGAGACTTCCTTTTCCATGAAGACTTCGAATGCACAGGAGGCCCCGTCATGATTGCCACCGTCTGGCGCACTAGAGACTAAGGTGGCTACGCCGTAGTCTGGACTGGTTTCGTCCATATTGACGAGGTACACATTTTGATCGCTGTTGCTGCGGTAATACAGATTGCCAAGGCCATCAAAGTATTGCGACCCAGCATTGTGATTGAACCCGGTCGGGTTGGGTAGACAACCATCTAGTGTGCCTGTTGTGTAATCCCCGTAGCAGACAGTGTCGTCAGTTCCATTTTCATTTACAAAGTAAATCCGATTCGGTGTTGGGTCTGTTGGATCTACCGCAAAGTCTGTATAGCGCACGGTATTTGGAAAATTGATAGTGCTTAACAGCGTTGGGGGGGAAGTGTTCAAGTCAATGGCGTTGAGCGTCCGTCCGCCACCAACGAGGTAGGTGCCATCGCCGGCAAATGCGGCTGCATAGGTGCCAGACCATGTCCCTGGTGTGCCAATGTTTGTAATATTGCCGTTGGCATCTATTCGGACAATGTCATATGTAGAGTAGGTTCCACTGCCGCCACTTACCGTAGCGTAAATGTAATTGTCATATGGGTTGAACGCTAGACCATTCAGCTTGAATGTGTTGTCGTAGTGTGTTGAAGTTGTTGGGGTCCCAATTGGATCAAACCCAAACGGACTGGTGCTGCGATCTACACGGAACAATTGCGAAGATGAGTCACCAGTAACAATATATTGCGAACTGTCACAAGTGAATGGCGGGGTGGTTACTTCTACGTCATCTGTAGTGTTTGTGGCGCCATCAAAATTATTGATAGTCGCACCGGCTGTTGCGGTCGTCACCGAAGCGCTGTTATTTGCGATGCCAAGCGGAGTGCTGGCATCGACAGACATACCGAAGAGAACTTCTACGCTGCCACCAATGGGAATATCAAAATCTCCCCAAGTTGGATTTGTATCCCCATTTGTTGGGTCTACGACTGCGGTTTGCGTAGCACCACCAAGTAAGGTAACGGAAGATGCAATTCCATCTGAATATGTAAAGCCTGCTAAAGCTGGATCGTCTGAAATTTGGACGCCTGTTGCAGCTAGATCGCCATTGTTGGTGACCGTAATCTTGTAGATTGCGAATCCAGTCTGTGGTGCTAATGGCTTTACGGCTTCTTTGGTCACGTCCAAGACTGGACGTGCTTGTAACAGGGCTGCGTCTGCTGCTGACATCACTGTCGCGCCAAAATCAGTTGTGTAGCCTGGTTGTGGGGTCGCGACGAGGAGCGCACACAGCGCTAGCGTTGTTCCCAACCAATATTTCGTGGAGGAACGAAGGAAATAAAGAATATTAATCATGATGAATACAGGTAGTGTGCGGAAATACCCACTCGCACGTCCTTACTGTAGTTGTTAAATGCTTAAGAATTAAGAAAGGATTTATATAGGTTATGACTAGGTAGTGCGCTACACTGCAAATAAATAAATATTTATTGCAAGCTGTTTGCCACAACCACCAAAAACGTTCCAATATGAGTTCTGTTGGCTTGGACACGCCCTGACAAATTAAGGCACAGTGAACTAAATCAATATTTGGTTACAGGTTGATAGTCACGATATTGCCAGGTTTTTCTAAAGATAATGGCTAGCTCTAATTTTCTCGGTAAGGGGTCTAGCATTGGAGGTTGCCGTCGGTTCGCTCTGTTGGTAAAGAATAGGTTGGAGAAAATGACTGTCGGTCAGTAAAAAATGGTAGTCGTGTTTTTTTGCTGTTTAGCCTTCGTATGAATGTGGTTCGGATTTGTTTTTTGGGGTTGTTTAGCAGTGTTTGATACCTATAATTAGCTTACTAATAAATAAAGTTGCATCTAAAGTATTGGGTAGTTGGGGTGTAGCTAGCGCAAGACAACAGAGAAATAAGGAGTTGAGGTAATTACAATGCGCTTTGAAGATTGGTTAGTACGTCAATATATAAAGTGGCGTGAAGAAGATTCGCGACGTCATGGGTTGACATCATTTGCGAAGTGGTTGGGTGTCTCTGTAGTGGAACTCCGCGATTGGATGGACGGAAAGAGCGTGCCACAGAATGGCGAAGTGCTCATGAAACTGGCTCATCGTTTGTCGGATGATGTGTATTTGTATCTCGGATATATCCCACCAAATGTCGGGTTGACTATGTCGTCCCAACTCTCTCGATAAACGGTTTTGCTGAAAAGCACGCTAGTGCATTTTTAGCGTCGTGTTGATTTGGCTAGCGTCAGACCGGTTCTCTAAACACATTTCTAACCCTGTAGCAGGTTTTGCGTAGGTCTACAGTTGTTTACTGTGCCTCGTTTCTGGTGATAACTAAACGGCGAGTTGGAAAAATGTGTCCTTTATGTCAAGATAGTATCTAACTATGCAATGTGGTCGGTGTAACTGACACTGATAGCGCATTACATAAATTGCTCTAATTATTTAGGAGAACTGATACGAATGAGTAAGCGTGCTGAACTTATTGAAAAATACGCCGCAGATTTGCGAGATAAATGTGGCAAAGAGCCCAACATGGATTTGTTGACTAAGGTCACCATAGGTTTGGGTCCTTCTATCTACAACAAAGATTCCTCAATGGTCTCTGGCACTGACAAAGCTGAATTGGATCGTGTCAAGAACAATTTCTTGATCAAGAAACTCGGTTTAGCTGACGGTCCTGAATTGGATGCTGGTATCGATGCTGCTTTGGAATGCTACGGAAAGTCAAACCCAAATAAGCACCGGGCTGTCGTCTACTACTTGCTGACTGAACACTTCGGTAAGCAAGGCATTTACGGCTAAACAAAACGGTTTATCCATTTGAAATGTAAGGCACAGTTCCGAAAGAACTGTGCCTTTTTCGTTAAATACTGAAATCATTTCAACAACTGGGCAGAAAGTCTCTCAAATGGTTGACCCTGTCTAGCGGTGACTTGTATCATCAAAATGTGTCCATTCCTGTAGAAGTAATTAGGTTTGGCTGCCATTCTGGTCTCATTTATATCTAATTACGAATTATGAAGCGAAAATTATTGCTAATTTGCGCTCTCATGTCTCTGCAATTTTTCTTTGGGTTGCCAACCAAGTCAGACGCCAGCGTCAACTTGTTAGCTAATGCAGGGTTTGAGGATGGCGCATACAACTGGGGCGGCGATGGTTCTGTCCAGATCCCGAATGGCTGGTCTTTTGTTTGGGCTGAAGACAGTAAGTGGCAACAACCGCAGTCGCGCGTGTGGCAAAGCGGTGGCGGTGGCTTTTGGTGGCGCGACGGTGCGCACACCCTCGCAATTCGCAGCTATGGTCCGCCCATGTCTGCCCGACTTGCTCAGCGCGTGACGGGTCTCAATCCCGGTGAAATTTACGCGCTTACAATCCCCGTTTGGCCAGAAGTTGTTGCCTACTACGATCCTGGCAAAACGTACTCGGCAGCGCAAGATGCTGCTCAAATTCAAGTTCAGATCTTTTCAGGTGGTGAACAGATCTTCAATAGTGGGTTGTTAGACACCCGCGACTTTCCAGTTGGGCGTTGGTCTCGGATGCAGGTTAACGTCGCGCCAGACGCTGGCGACTTGGAAGTTCATATTTCGCTCCAAGCGCCAAACCCCAATGCATATAACGGCTTTTTCTTAGATGGTCTGAGCTTGGAAGGTACAGGGCTTATGAGCCCAAGCGCCAAGCTTGCGCTTGAAAAACTCGAAGAAGCTGAAGAGTTGCTCAAAGAGTCGCATAAACTTCAAGACAAAGCTGAGAAAGAAGCGCAAATTGCAGAAGACTTAAAGGAGTCCAATCAGGCCAGAACTATTGCCGCGTTTGAAAATACGTTGCAATACAAAGGCGAAGCTGAAGCTATTGCAAGTGAAATTACAACAATGGCGCTCCAAGGGTTTGATGCCCTTATCCCGCTTGCAACAGAGTCAACGAATATTGCCATCAAAATTGGTGGATATGCTGCAATTGCGAATGAAGCACAGGCCTATGCCAAGGTCTATGCTCCCGAAGGGGACGCCAATGTCAGTGTTGTCACAAGTTCAGAAAGCGGAAGCAGCGGGCTGGATGGTCAATTGGTGATCCAAAACAATACTAGTCAAGGTTTGTT
>JAHDIM010000378.1 GCA_020630805.1 Anaerolineales bacterium | reverse complement strand
CCACAGTCAACGGTGAAGGCCACGACGTGTGACTTCCCATCAAAGACCAATGAGTCGGTGTAATGTTGGACTTTGTGCGTGCCATCCATCAGAGTCAGGCATAGTTGTAAACCAGCGTTGCCGCGTCCCGCCACGCTGATGGTAAAGCCCTTGGTGACGTACTGCCCCGTGTCTTCTTCATCTAGCGCTGCTGTGACTACCTCACGCGCATCGATCAACATTTGGCGCGATTTGAGGTTGGCTGCATCCGCGCGAAGCTGCAAGACAAAGGTAAAGCCACCCGATCCAGAACGCACGTCCGGCAAGTTGAAACTACGAATAGTGCCATTAGGCTGCGTAACATCTAGCACCAAACCATTCGTAATCATCTGCTGTAGCCGATGTTGATGCCGCAAGAAGAACAGCATGCGAGCATCGACCTGATGAAAGCGCAGCGTGAGCTTATTGCTTTCGACAAAGACCAAGTGTCCAGCGGGGAGTTCTGTGAAATCGGCATAGCCAGGGCCATCGACAATTGCCCAGTCGGCATTCCAGCCGGGGCGGTCATCTAGCGATTCGCCGTCCCACCACAGTGCCAGCTCAGGTTCGCTCCAGCGCATGCCTTGCGGCAGCGTGGCGTCGGGGCGGCCTAGGGTGTACCAGTACAGCCGCCGCCCAACGTAGCCATCACGCTCGGTGTGACCGTTGTTGTAGTAAATCAGCAGGATCTCGCCATTGGCAAAGCGATGCGGGGTAAATGCACCGCGTGGATTTTTGACTGGGCGCACGCCGTCGTAGGTCATCACTTCTGGATCGGTAAAGGTTTCGCCACCATCTTGCGAAGTGCAGCAGGCCAAAATCCCCGCTTCTGTGCGCCAAACCAACATCAACTTATTAGGGTCATTCGGATCAATTTGGAAGATATGTGGCTCTTCGCCTAATGCCAAGCGCGAGTCGTATTGCAGGCCGCGTTCGCCGTGCGGCAGGGTTTCCCACGTGGCCTTGTCTGGATCAACCCCAGTCAAAAAGTCTTTCGAGCGCATGATGAAGCACTCAGAGTTTGGCGTCTCGCCGCCACCTTCAACCGTTTTTTGAAAGGCAAAGTAAACCGCACCGCCAATTACGCTGGGTTTGTCGCAGTGAAAGGCACCAATGGTTGTCCCTTGCCACGGATTTTCATTGTCAATTGCCGTACGCCGCACGGGAATCGTTAGCCGCTGCAGTTGGTAAGACTTGCCGCCATCCACACTACATTTGATGCGAAAGCCTTCATCCAACTGCATGTCTCCGCGCAATAAATCGAAGGTGTCGCCACCTTGGGTGTACTGCAACTGACCTTGGTTATAGCCATAAAAGACATACACCTTGCTTGGGTCAGCCGGATGAATTAACTGATAGCCATCATGCGACGGTTCGGTGAGCGACTCTTCTAGCGGCAGTGGCTTAGACCACGTGATGCCACCATCCGCAGAGGTGGTGTGATATAGCCGCAGCCCAGCACCGCCTTCGCGATTGTGACTGTGGTGAAACGTCACGGACAGTAGGCCGCTGGCTTCAGAGTAAACGATGCTTTGTCCGTCATAGTAGCCGCCAATGTCAGACAAAATTTGACCGCTGCGCACGTTGCGCGGGTCGGAGTAGTTAGGTGTGGTGGGTAGAGAAATAGTTGACATGATTTTTTTAGCTCTTAACACAACCGCTCCAAATAACGACGTAGTTCAGCGAGCTGGCGTTCAGCTGGCCAGTCAGCGGTGTTGAGAATGGCGCGCAGTGCCAGACCATTGATATAGGCGTCAATGGCTTCAATTTCGGCTGAAATGATCACGGTATCCCCGATCTTTCCCTGTTCCTGCATTGCAGTCAATACAGCGGCCAGCTTTTCTAGCCATAACTCGCGATTAATGCGATGTCGCTCCGCCAAGGTTGGACTATGCAGTCCGCGTAGCCAGAAGTGAAACCAGACCACAACCGCGGTGCGATTTTCGGCTGAAATCGGCAGCAGTTCACTTAAATACCCGACGTAATCTGGCTTATCCTGCGCCAAACGCAGCGCCATCTTGTGCTGAATACCGTTCCAAGCATGGTCGCAGGCTGCTTCCATGAGCTGGTCTTTATTTGCGAAGTAGTGCGTGAGCACTCCCGTGGTGCAGCCGGCTACTTTTCCTACATCTTTCATCGTCAATTTATCAATTCCAAACTGCGCAATTGCTTCGCAAGCAGCTGCAGCTAATTCGGTTCGACGGGCATCATGGTCAACAACTTTTGGCATGTGCGTATTATACGGCGGTTTTGTAATGATTGTTATATAATAAGCACCTGAAATATAACAGTCATTATAAATAAATCAGCATTGGAGATAATCAGATGACAAATCGGTTCAAAATTGCAGTTAAGGTCACGCCAGATGCCACTGCTCGTCCTAATGAACTGGCGCGCACAATGGCACCACATCCATTGGTGCATCAGGAGCTGCCATATGACCCTGAATACTTCGTCTATAACCGTCGGTTGGCGACATCGCGCATGAATAATTACACGGCAGACGAGGTTTACTGGCAGGTGCGCCGCAATGTAATCATGCGCCACACAGCGGAACTACCCACTGAGATCAAAGGGCCAGATGCAGAGAAATTACTGAATAAAGTATTCACGCGTCGCATCGAAAAGGTGCGCGTCAATCGCTGTAGCTATCAGTTTGCTTGTTATGCAGACGGCGGCATGATTACCGATGGCGTGCTGATGCGGCTTGCGGCAGACCGTTTCTGGTACGCGCAGGCAGATGGTGATTTGTTCTCTTGGCTCAAGGCGCATGCCGCAGGGATGGATGTTGAAGTATTTGATCCTAACGTATGGGTGTCGCAGGTGCAGGGTCCAAATGCACTCAAGGTTTTGGAAGCTGCAATTGATGGTGACTATCCGGCGCGGTTCCGTTATTTTGATGTAGCCAATGTCACAATTGCCGGGCAGCCAGTTGTGATTGCGCGCTCTGGATTTACCAACGAATTAGGCTGGGAATTTTACTTATTGCCCGATACCGACATACGTGCAGTTGGTGACAAGATTATGGCAGCAGGCGCACCATATGACATGCAACCAACGTCTGCCGAAGCGTTCCGCACGCGCCGCATTGAAGCTGGGCTGTTGAATGCTGGCTCTGACTTTGATGAAACCACAACCCCGTTTGTTGCTGGTCTGGGCCACATGGTGGATTTCAGCAAAGATGCGTTCATCGGCAAGGCAGCGCTTGAGCATGCAGATAAGCGTCGTCGCACATGGGGACTGCGCGTCAAGGACGGCGACACGCCAATTGTGCCCCAAATTGGGCAAATGCTAATAGACAATGACGCGTCCGCCGGAAAGGTTTGCTCTAGCGCTTGGTCTCCATATCAACAGTGTGGGGTGGCCTTAGTCAGAGTTGAAGATGCAACGTTGCAACCCGGTGACACGATTATGGTTGAATGTACAGACGGTATAGTCAGGACGGCTGAATTGTGTGAAACGCCCATGTATGACAAAGAGCGTCTCATTCCACGCGGGAAGCGCATTGACATTCCAGACGTTCGGTAAGCAGGCAGACGTGCGTTACGCCGACGGCGTTGCATGATCCTTGCGCCTGCCACGCAAAGACAACGCCAGCATCACCAACGCTAAAACCGGAAAAATCATATTTCCAACTGCACCGGGCGCGGTGCCAGCGGTTTCAAATGGCTTGTAGACGCCTAGTA
>JAHDIM010000377.1 GCA_020630805.1 Anaerolineales bacterium | reverse complement strand
GTTGCATCGCCAACATTGGTCGCAAGATTGACGGCATGTTCCACCAGCGGCTTGCCGGCGACTTTGTGCAGCACCTTGGGCAGTTTAGATTTCATGCGGGTCCCTTTGCCCGCGGCCATGATTACAGTTGCAATTGTCATAGTGAGGTGTCGTCTGTCAGCCATCAGCTGTCAGCATGAGTTGATTGATCTAAGGTTATGAGAAACGCATCACAATAAGGGCGCAAGCTGAGCGCTGACGCCTGATCGCTGATACCTAAATTTAGCATAAAAAAAGCCCCACACAACGGAATTGCATGGGGCTTTGCGTGTAACGCTGATCTACCTGGATTCGAACCAAGACCGACTGTTCCAAAGACAGCTGTGCTACCATTACACCATAGATCAGAGCGACCTAAATTCTAGCACAGATTGTTCTGAAAACGGAAATAATTGGTAGAAATTGATACCCAACAACAAAGCGGGCTTCTTGAAGAAGCCCGCTTTGTATTACGTTATTTATCTACCCTTCGGCTGGGACTTTATAACAAGCCACCTGCATGCCTGATCCCTTCATTTCCAAGGTTGGATGAGGATTGGTCTTACAGTGATCATCGCGGATCGGACAGCGGGCATAAAACCGACATTGTGGTTTCGGATCGATCGCCTTACTAATCCCCCCTTCGATCATGACCGGATCACGCTTGATGCGCGGATCTGGAATTGGCACAGCAGAGAGCAACGCCTTGGTGTAAGGGTGACGCGGATTGCTCAGCAATTCTTCCGTTGGGCCAATTTCAACAATTTTGCCCAAGTACATCACCGCAATGCGGTCACACATGTAACGTGCGACTGCCAAGTCATGGGTAATGTAGAGATACGTCACATTGAGGCGCTGCCCCAAGTCTTGCATCAACTTCATGACACCAGTCCGAATGGACACATCCAGCATTGATGTTGGTTCATCTGCTACCACAAACGCCGGTTCAATCACCAATGCGCGAGCAATGGCAACCCGTTGGCGTTGCCCACCTGACAATTCATGCGGATAGCGGAACATAAAGCTGGACGCTGGCGTGAGACCCACCATTTCCAAGAATTCAGCAACGCGTTCTTCACGTTCGTTGATGGTCCCGATCCCTTGAACCGCCAATGGCTCGCCGACAATATCAAAAATTGTCATCCGTGGGTTCATTGACTCATACGGATCTTGGAAAATCATCTGCACATTGCGGCGGAAGTCTTTGCGTGAGTTCCGGTCAATGTTACTCACGTTGATGTAGCTATCACCAACCTGCAACTTGACTGAGCCTTCAGACGGTTCAAACAACTTGACGAGCATCTTGCCAGTTGTGCTTTTCCCACACCCAGACTCACCGACTAAGCCCAGACTTTCGCCGTGTCCAATTTCGAAATTGAGACCGTCCACAGCGTGATTGAACGTCGATGCTTTGCGGAATACCCCGCCATCGATTGGATAAAGTTTTCGTAAGCCTTCAACTTTGATCAACGGTTGGTTACTCATAATTAGTTGACCTCCATTGGGTTCCAGCATGCGCAGAAGTGGTCATTGCCATAATCTTTCCATTCTGGCTGTTCTTGGTCACACTTTTCAATGCGATTTGGACAGCGCGGGTGGAAACGGCAACCACTTGGGGGATGCAAAAGATCAGGCGGTTCGCCTGGCAATGACACTAACTCTTTCTTTGGCCCTGTCACACTTGGGAACGATTGCATCAGTGCAAACGTATAAGGGTGAATTGGGCGAATGAAGATTTCTTCTGTATCTGCCAATTCAACCATGCGTCCTGCGTACATCACGCCAACACGGTCACTGACTTCTGCAATAACAGCCACATCGTGTGAAATGTAGACCATCGACATATTGAGGCGATCTTGCAACGCAGTAATTTCTTTCAAAATGCTGTCTTGCACAATCACATCGAGTGCTGTCGTTGGCTCATCCGCAATGATGATATCGGGATCGCATGACAGTGCCATTGCGATCACAGCCCGTTGGCGCATCCCACCAGAATATTCGTGCGGATAGCGGTCTACCATTTCTGGCGCTAGCCCAACCATGCGGAATAGGTTTTCAATTTTTGTACGGGCATCAGCTTCTGACACCTCTGGCAAGTGCGTTTCAATCGCTTCAATGATCTGGTCACCGACGGTGTAGACCGGATTGAAGGCGTTCATGGCAGCTTGGAACACCATGGAGATTTCGCTCCAACGGTGCTTGCGCATTTCTTCTTCTGGCAATGGCACCATGTCTTTGCCATTCAACACAATTTGACCTTGTTGGATCATTGCATTGTCAGGCAGCAACTTCAGCAGTGACTTTGCAATACTGGTCTTGCCACAACCAGATTCACCTACCAAGCCCAGCGCTTGACCACGCTTGATGGAAAAACTGACATCATCCACCGCAGAGACATTACCTTTGCGGGTGGAATATTCCATTGTCAAATTTTTGACTTCAATGACGTTTTCTGTACTCATGTTTTGAGGTCCTAACGTTGGCGCAACCGTGGGTTGACGATTTCATCCAGCGCCCGACCAACGAGGTAAAACGCAGAACTCAACAGGGTAATTGACAACCCAGCAGGGAAGATCAAATACCATTTGTTGCTGAAGTCCAAAATAAAGCCAAGGTTACGCGTCGTATTCAGCATAATCCCCCAACTCATGTCAACTTCGAGCAGACCCAGAAACGCCAAAACAGCTTCTGAGAAAATTGCACCCGTTACTGAGAACATCATGTAGAGCAACGCAATTGGCATCAGGTTTGGCAGCAAGTGCCGGAAGATGATGTGGAAATCCCCTCCACCAGCCACGCGGGCCGCTTCAATGTAAGGTTTCACCTTAATCGACAGCGCCTGCGACTTGATAACCACCGTAGACGCACTAAACGCCGAAATAATCCCGATTACAAGCGCTAGCTGCACAATACTCAGCTCAAATAAGCCACTGACAACAATCAGAATTGACAGCGCAGGCACCATAATTACAAGATCCACAACGCGCATAATGACGTTATCAATTACACCACCATAGTAGGCCGCAATTGCACCTAGCGTGGTTGTCATCGTTACGGTAACAGTTGCTGCTAGAACCGCCAAAATGAATTCGTTGCGGGCGCTAAACATGAGCTGGCTCAGAATATCTTGGCCTTGTGGCGCCGTCCCAAGCAAATGACGAGCAGACGGTGGCGCTGGGTTTACAGGTGACTGTGGATCAAAGCCACGAATTGGATCGTAGACATTCGGATCCCACACCGTGTTCATCAGAATTGGATGCATAATCACCAGCAATAGGAAGAAGAGAATAATCCCTAACCCGATGAGCCCGACTGGGTTTTCAGCAAACAAGGCCCAGTTAGCTGCAGCAGACTTGCGAAACAAAGCCCAGCGTGCGCGCCAGACAGAGTTTCCGCCGCTATTGGTCGAATTGGATGAAGAATTTGTCATAGTAGCCATAGCGTATTAGTGAATGCGAATGCGTGGATCTAGGAAGACGTAGCCAATATCGACAATCAAGTGACCAATGAGGGTCATAATCCCGATTAGGGTGAGTGCCCCCATTGCAACAGCGAAGTCACTCACAGACACCGAGTTGACCAACGTTGCGCCAATACCCGGCCACGAGAACACCGTCTCGGTAATAATCCCGCCACTAATGGTGTTACTTAGACTAAACACAAGTGCTGTCCAAACAGGCAACACCGCGTTACGCGCCGCATGCCG
>JAHDIM010000376.1 GCA_020630805.1 Anaerolineales bacterium | reverse complement strand
AAGTCGTTGAACAACATAAACCCATTGTCAAACGTTTGCATGTTGCCGTTATAGCCACGCTCAACATCAACAGCGTTACCTAGGCCATTGCGGATCTCAGGGATCTCACACCACATCTTGCCGAAGCCACGGCGCGGGGTTGGTGGAGATGTCGCTGGCGTGTTGGCATCGGTACAGGAATATTCTGGATCGCCTTCTTGGAATGGTGGGCTTGGATACAGCACCCAGCGGCCACTCGAGTACGCCACTAAGGCTTGCGATGCATCGATCGGTTGACGCCAAAACATTTTGCCGCCGACAAAGTTTTCCTCTGCCATAAACATCGCTTGACCAGGATCAGTCGCACACCCTACTTGGCTCTCTAACGTCGCCCAGACGGGGCCAAAAACGCCGCCAACGACTGGACAGTCTTGCGTTGGGGTTGGCGTGGGCGGCACTGACGTTGCAGTCGGTGTATTTGTTGGCGTTGGTGTTTCGGTTGCTTCAGATGTCGCCGTTCGCGTCGGCGGCACAAACTGAGTCGCCGTATTCGTTGGAATTAGCGTTGCCGTCGGTGGCACAGTTGTGGGCGTTGGCGGTAACGTCGGCTCTTCGACCGTTGGAATGAGCGTCAGTGTGGCTGTAGTCGCTTCAATCGGTGTCGCGACAACAACCACATCAACAGAGGTCACTGTCGCCACGGCAACAGCATCCTCGTCGCCATCGCCATCTGACCCATCGTCTACAACTGCATTGATTGTTGCTGTGCTTTCAACGAGCGCCGTCACTTCAGGCGCAGCAGTGTCACGTGAAAACCAAGACCAGAGCGCAATCCCTAGTAGAAAACTGAAAAGACCCAATCCAACAAACCAAAAAAGCAACGAGCGTGCTGAGCGTGGTTCTTCATCATAGGTCGGCTGCGGCGGCGCCGCTGGTGGTGGATGGGCAGGTGCCTTGCGTGGGGGATGCGGCGGAGCAGCCGATGGTAAGACAGGCGGCACGTTCAACGGATGCGTTTGGTGTGCTTTCTGGGCCACCCGCTGCTGCGCTGGTTGGACGACCGTTGGCTGCGCAGGCTGAATAATTGAAGGTTGTGCTGGCTGAACCACTGTGGGTTGAGCAGCAGGTGGTGCTGGGCGCGTTATCGGCGCAGCAACTACCGTTTCCACAATTGACTCTGTGTCCAACGGCCAGGACTTGGTCTTTGAAAAATCGATATTAGTGCCAACTGTGCCGGCCAACGCCTCCCAAAACGCCGTCGCGGTTGGATACCGATGCGCTGGCGCTTTATCCAAGGCCCGGAGCAACACAAGGTCATGTACCCCATCAATCTTAGGATTGAGCGTTTGCGGTAGCGGCACCGATTGTGTCAAATGCAATTCGTAGGGATCGCCAATGACATTGTCAAACGGGCGTTGCCCAGTAAACAACTGATAGGCCAAGATGCCAAGTGAGTAAAAATCACTACGCTGATCGACCGTCGTTTGGGCGCATTGTTCTGGGCTCAAATAAGCCGGATCTACCGCTGCATAGCCAATGGTGTAATCCGTCCATAACACGCGGCCATCACGCGCCAGCAAGACATGATCGTCTTGAATTGCCCGATGGGTAATGCCTTCTGCGTGGGCATAATCGAGCGCATCGCTAAGCGGTTGCAAAATCCCGACGGTTTCCACAAAAGGCAACATGCCATGGTTATTCTGCAAATGCTGCTCTAGGGTAATCCCATCGATCCACTCTGATACGCTAAATAACTGCTCTCCAGAGCGACCAAACGCAAAGAGTTGCAGAATATTTGGATGCCGCAAATTCATCAGCGCTTGGGCATCGCGCCGCGCGAGGTCTTGAAAAGTTGTATCGTTGGAAAATTCCGTGCTAAACAAGCGCACCGTTACGGGTGATGCCGTCTCTATATCGAATCCACGATACACGGCCCCAAGCGCGTCTTGGCGAATTTCAACGTCTAAACGATAACGATTATGCAGTAGCGTATTGCTCATATTTTGTCTGACACCTGAAACCGCATATTAGCACAATTGTTTGCAAAGTTCTTACGTAAGACAACAATTAGACAGCTTATCTACGCTAGACGATGAAAAATCACGACGTAATAGGTATCAAGCTAAGCAATTCTGCTAGCCGATTCGTGCGCTTAGGTGTCATCCCGCGCACGAACGAGGTGCAACAAAGTCAAAAGGTAGATGGCGTGTGCGGGATACATTCGGCAAGCTCAGCACAAGTCTCATTACAATAATTTTCTGTTTTGATACCTTGGTATTAATGAGATCCCAGCCGCTGAGCCTTTTGGTCTACTTTTGGTAGCGCAAACGCGTCTGGGATGACACATGTGCTTTCGTTTTGGCTAGCAGAAGCGAATTTTTCAATTACCAAAACTCTTAGTTTGATGCGCATGACGATGAAAGATCACGACGTCTTTGTCGGCAAATTCGACTGTTGCACCCCAATGATTGCCGAGCCAGTTGAAGGTTTCCTCGGCAAAGAAGATCACGTGCGTGGGATCATTCTTGTAGTGCCAAGACTTGAACGCCGCCAACGTCGTGACCCGTTTTGTCATCACGCCTAGCACTCCTCCTGGACGCACACACTGCCAAATGCGGTCTAAGTCTCGGCGGGGATGATGCAAATGCTCAACAACTTCCGACGTTGTGACGAAATCATATGTGTGATTGAACACTGTCTCATCTGGTGCATAAAATGGATCATAGAGTGCCATCGTATGGCCCGTTTCTTCAAACATGAGCGAGAGGGTTGGACCAGGTCCAGACCCAAAGTCTAGCCCCTGACTCGCTGGTGCGAGCAACGCAGCAACTGGATTGAAAATCCGGCTCAAGAAGCGTCGGTACCCTTCATCAGCCGGATCATTCTCATGTAGATCGTAGCGCCCCTTCTCTTCTGCGGCAGAAAGAAAATCCTTCGGCAGCACAAACACCAAACAACAATTCCCACAGCGATAGTATTCGCGCGAATCGGTGAAAAAGTGTTGGCTCTGTTGAAGTAAACACAGCGGACAAGTGATGTCTGCTGCGGGATTTTGCATTTGCATGGCCGCGATTATAACCCTGCCAATTCTGGAGTCTGCCCCCTCAGCATTGTGGGCAACCGCCAAGCGTCTTCATATAATCGACTTTATGACTGACTACCCGTTTCACTTTCTAGGCCCCGTTGTTGAACACGATATTGGCATGATTTACAATGTCATTTGGCTGCCAGAAGAATTCCACACGCAACTGCCCTTGAAGAAACATCCGCGTTTACGCATTCATGCCCTCATCAACGGCGAACCCAAAGACGGTGCGTGGGTGCCGTCGCACGGACAGTGGTATCTACTGATTTCAAAGAAAGAGCTAAAAAAGCGCAAGATTGAAGTCGGCGATGCAGTCACAGTTGCTTTCGCAATTGCAGATCAAAACCATGTCAATGTGCCGCCTGAGTTAGACAATGCCCTAGATGACGATCCATTCCTACGGTTGACGTGGCAAGGGCTAACCGCAGGAAAACGGCGCGGTCTAGCGTATCGGGTTGAGTCTGCTAAAACGATGCCGACCAAAAAGAAGCGGATTGCAGAAGTCGTTAGAACGCTTAGAGGCTTCTAGCTTCTAGTCAACCTCAGTTCTAGATAAGCATTATTTTTCTGGTTGAATGAATTTCTATTACCTGAGAGTAATAAAGGAGGCTGAGCTTGTCGAAGCTGGGCAACATTACACTCGCAACTCGGCTAGCGGACA
>JAHDIM010000375.1 GCA_020630805.1 Anaerolineales bacterium | reverse complement strand
TGGAGCCTAGACGGCCAGAGCGAAATTGATCTGAGCGCATTTGCTTGGAAATAAAAATATGCAGTAACGTCAGGCTTAGGTCTGACATTATTGTAAATTCATCCGTAGCGTTTTCTCCACAAATCTCCTCTCAAACAATTGTCAAACCAAACAATAACCACGATAATACACCTCACTAGTTAACTGTTATTGCACTAGTTGATGTACACACTTCATTCATTGTTTTTATAAGGACTTTTGACAATGGCTGTAAAACTACCTGTTCTCGCACCGGTTTCCCGCACCCGTAAATCGCCTTTTTATGATTCAGCTGTGAAGGCTGGCCTCACTGGCGTTACGATTTACAACCACATGTTGCTACCAACCTGGTTTGAATCGACTGAAAAAGATTATCAAGCCATTATGAATGGCGTCACCTGTTGGGATGTTGGTAGTGAGCGACAAGTTGAAGTTACAGGCCCAGATGCCTTTGAACTTGTGCGGATGATGACACCGCGAAATCTGTCTAAGCTAAAAATCGGGCAATGTAAATATATTCCGATGGTTAATCAAGACGGTGGCATGATCAATGATCCAGTGTTGCTGCGCTTGGCTGAAAATCATTTCTGGATTTCACTCGCTGATTCTGACATTTTGCTTTGGGCACAAGGCATTGCACTTGGCAAAGGTCTGGATGTCAACATTACTGAACCAGACGTTTCACCTTTGGCAATTCAAGGGCCAAAAGCTGATGATGTTGCGGCCAAAATCTTTGGCGACTGGGTGCGAAAACTCAAATTCTTCTGGTTCAAAGAGCTTGAATTTGAAGGCATGCCACTTGTCATTGCCCGTTCCGGCTGGAGTAAGCAAGGCGGTTTTGAAGTGTACCTACGTGACGGCCAATATGGGGCAAAGTTATGGGACATGGTGATGGAAGCTGGCGCTGAATTTGATATCAAACCAGCGGCGCCAAATGCAATTGAACGCCTTGAAAGCGGGTTACTGTCTTACGGCAATGACATGGACATGAGCAACAATCCCTATGAGATCGGCCTAGATAAGTTTGTTGATCTTAAGCAAGACGTTGATTTTATTGGCAAATTTGCGCTACAAAAAATCCGTGCGAAAGGCATCAAACAAAAGCTAGTTGGCCTGAAATTCAACTGTGACCCAATCCCATGGAACGAAGAGTTCTGGCCAATCCGCAGCAATAGCAAAGGCGTGATTGGGAAAGTGACAAGTTCAGTTTATTCACCAACGTTGAAGACCAACATCGGGCTAGGCTTTGTGCCAATCGACATGACCGAAATCGGCACCGAAGTGATGATTGATTCACCTTATGGCTACTTCAGCGCTGAAGTGCATAAGGTGCCATTTATCTAATCGCAAAACTGTTATTTTCGCCGCAAAAACAGAAGCAGGTGCCAGTTAGGCACCTGTTTTTAGTTAAACTGGGTGGCTTCTGCGCTAAATCCGGTAAAAATATAGTGCAGATCGCCAAAATATAAGCTTGACGGACTGCTATAATCTTCCTCGGTATGACGCCAAAGGATATCCCCAACGCGACTCTCGTCGACACACCCCAAAAATTCAATTTGCTTATTCGCAATTTGCAGGATGAACCTTGCATTGCAGTAGATACTGAATCAAACTCAATGTATGCCTATCAAGAACAGGTATGCTTGCTTCAAGTTTCCACACCGTCAGCAGATTATCTAATTGATCCCTTAGAGACTTTAGACCTTTCGCCACTGGGATTGCTGCTAGCAGACCCAGACGTGCAAGTTATTTTTCACGCGGTGGAATATGATCTGCTGTGCCTGCAACGCGACTATGGCTGGAAGATGGAAAACGTCTTCGATACGATGCTAGCCGCACGGGCGCTGGGCATCAAAAAAGTAGGCTTAGGCAACTTAATCGCCGAAGTGTTTGGCGTAACGCTGGAAAAGAAATATCAGCGCGCAGATTGGGGCATCCGTCCTTTACCTGCTGGCCAACTGCGGTACGCGCAATTTGATACGCACTATCTGATCCGGCTAAAAGATTATCTAACTGCCGAACTTAAAAAAGAGAATTTGTGGGAAGAATTCAACGAAGAAGTACAGCGGCTGATCAACGTTTGCCAGCGCACTGCAGAACGCGCACCAGAAGATGAAGCGCTGCGCTTTTGGCGGATATCGGGCTCACGTTATCTAGACGGTCGCCAAGCCGCTATTCTAAGTGAACTGTATAACTACCGTGACAAATTGGCAAAGCGCTTAGATCGCCCAACCTTCAAAATTATTGGCGACAAAACATTACTGGCCATTGCTACCAATCCGCCGCGTAATATGCAGGCATTAAGCCACATCAAAGGCATGACCGAACGCCAGATGCATCGACACGGGCGTAAATTGATGCAAGCAGTGCGGCGCGGGCTAAATGGCGAAAAGCTATACCCACCTGTAACACCAGTGCCAGACGAAGATATTCGCGTCCGTTTTGACAAATTGCAATCTTGGCGCAAGCAGCGTGCGATTGCGAGGGGCGTTGAGTCTGATGTGATTGTGTCTAAAGACGTCTTGTGGGCGTTGGCGCGCAACAATCCAAGCGCACCGAGTGAACTGCACGACATTCGTGATCTTGGCCCTTACCGTCGCGAAAAATACGGCACAGAGATCCTAGCGTTGCTTGCTGAAGAGTAGCACACTATAAAAGATTACAAAATAGGCTGCTTGGGAACACCCAGACAGCCTTTTTATTTTTATTGCAAGATTGCGCTTTACAATTGCGCCAAGTGCATTACAGCCGCTTCTTCAAGCGCAGCAAGTTGTTCAAAACTTGCTGTTATCTCGGTCAGCTTTGTGTCTCCAGCAACGGGCAACTGCATCAAAAGCGTTGCGACTTGGCTCCAGAGTGGGGCGGCCTCCGCAAAATTTTTGTGCGCAGCAGCGATCAAATCGCTTTGTAATACCACATTTGCTTCTGCCAAAAAATCGCGATAGAAATTGCGAAATAACGCGCCGCCTGTGCCCGCCCGCTCCATCAGCATTCCAATTTGGGCTAATGCATCTGGTGCATTCTCAATCGTATGAAACCACTTAGGGATTTCCGTCGCTGCCTTGCGAATCCCCTTAATGCCAAAATTACGAATAGGCGGGTTCAGGTAACTTTGGGCATTGTTGACAATTGCAGTCCGTAACACACGCGCCCAATCAATCTCTGTCTCTGAACAGGTAATCGTCCAAGAAATACCACTTGGTGCCATTGGGCCGCGCCATAGGCGACCTTCTTCAAATCGCGCCCGGTCTGTTTTTAGCTGTGTACCTTGTTGTTGCGTATCGACCACGTAGACGTAGTCAGCATCGTAACCGTGTACGGCAACATAGTGCCCGCCAAAGTGGATCTTGGTTGTGAAATAATCCAAGAAGTAAGCGTCAATGCGCACGCCAACCGGTTGCCCTGCATCAACAAATGTCGCAACATTTCGCCAAGCTTTCTTTTTTGAGCTGGTCTTACGAAAATCAACTTGTAGCGCAAGATGTTGTGCTAGGGTCTTTGTAATGTCTTCTGGCCGCGGCCGGCCACCGATAAACGGAGCGGGCATGCCTTTGAAATTCATCACACCAAACGCCAAGCCTTCCCCAAGGCCGTACAACATTGGCTCACTCAGTGCTAACCCACAATGGTTGAGCAAGTTCCCCGTTGTATTTGTTTCACAATGTTCGCCTTGAAATGGAACAAAATCTGAGAGTTGAACCATTGTCATTTAGCT
>JAHDIM010000374.1 GCA_020630805.1 Anaerolineales bacterium | reverse complement strand
TTGTTGACTTATCTGCAACTCATTCGCATCGGGATGACGTAAATGCTGTTGTTTCGGCTAGCAGAATTGCTTAGCTTGATGTACATGGGCTATCGAATCCACGGCCCTTGCTTGCAGGCCATCACTTGGCCATCTTTCGACTTCACATAACAGGCCTGACAGGCGCCCGTGCCACAAGGTAGTAGCCCCGTAAACAAATGATGCGCATGTGAGACGTGAAGGTCGCCATGCACAAAGATTTCGTCTGCCCACGTCTGATGTTGCCTAATTAGCTTGGGTAAGTGGCCGACTTGCACCTCAATTTCTGGACGCAAACTCTGAATTGGATAGGGTTGGCCGAGGAGCAACACGACCTCACCGCGCTGGGCGATAGCGGCATCGGCTAAGGCTAACGTGGGGGCGGGATCCTGTTCGGCAATGAGCAGCACGCGCGGTTGTCTGTGGGTCAATTGAGCGGCTTTACCAAACGCACCGAGCACATCGAACTCAGCATTGGGCGCGAGGCGCTCCGGCTGCTGTCCCGCCGCAAATTCAATTGAGAAGCCGTTATCATGCGCCGCAAATGGATAGACAACATCGCGGTAGACGAGCGCGTCTGAAGGCGCTGTCTCTAACAATAGGAACTGACCGGCACGCGGTAGAATCGGACAGGAAAACGTCGCGCGAACGCGTCCGAACCCGATATCCATGACAGAGGTGCAGATTGCCGTTGCTTGTTGCATGAGGGTAATTTTCAATTTTCAATAGTCAACTGTCAATGTGGGCAGAAATTGGACGCGGATGAACACGGATTACGCGGATTTGAGTCTTTGGCACATAACACCTTGACTAACCTCAATTCTGGATAAGTAGTGTTGCTCCAATTGAACGAGTTTTTATTACCTGAAAACGATAGAGTAGGCTGAGCTTGTCGTCCGAAGGTAAGGCTTGCTGCTAGCCGGGCGTGATTGCACTCGCAACAGCGGCTCAGCCTACCTAATAAATTCGCGAAATTCGCGTGCTCAAAATGAGATAGCATTGCCGCAAAACAAAGCCCTCTATTCCTTTCTCTATGACCAACACTTTTGCCTCTGACCTTCTGACCTGGTACGCGCATAACAAGCGCAGTATGCCGTGGCGCAGTGACTCGCCTGACCCCTACCGCGTGTGGATCAGTGAGATCATGCTACAGCAAACCCAAGTCGCGGCAGTCATTCCCTACTTTGAACGCTGGATGCAAGCCTTTCCGCACATTGGCGCATTGGCGGAAGCTGACCAAGAAGAGGTCTTGAAGCTGTGGGAAGGGCTGGGCTACTACTCCCGCGCCCGTAACCTGCACAAGGCGGCCATCATGGTGATGTCTGAATTCGATGGTGTGATGCCCAATACCGTTGACGACCTCCGCAAACTGCCCGGCATTGGTGCCTACACCGCTGGCGCAATTGGCTCGATTGCCTATGGCCTTGACGTGCCGCTAGTCGATGGCAATGTAAAGCGTGTCTTTGCGCGCGTCTTTGAAATCGATACGCCCATCAACACGCCAGCCGGTGAAAAAGAGATGTGGGCCAAAGCGGAGACGCTGGTGCCCGCTGGTCAAGCTGGCGACTACAATCAAGCTTTGATGGACCTTGGCGCAACGATTTGCCGCCCTAAAAATCCGTTATGCTTGCTGTGTCCAGTGCAACAGCAGTGTGCGGCCCAAGCGCAGGGCTTACAAGGTGAACTTCCGGTTAAGAAGAAAAAGAAGCCCGTTCCACACTATGACGTAGCCGCAGCGGTTATTCAACATGACGGCAAGCTGCTGATCGCACAGCGACCACAAGACAAATTACTTGGCGGCATGTGGGAATTTCCGGGCGGTAAGCAAGAGGCTGGGGAAACGCTGCCAGAAACGTTGGTGCGTGAGATTCAAGAAGAATTAGCCATGACTATTCGCGTTGGCGACCATATCACGCAAGTGACGCATGCCTACACGCATTTCAAAATTACGCTGGATGCATTTTTCTGCGAATGGGTATCCGGCGAACCGCAGGCGATTGAGTGTGCAGACTGGAAATGGGTCACTGTAGATCAACTCACAGACTACCCCATGGGCAAGGTTGACCGAACAATTGCCGCCGTGTTACAGTCTGCGTCATAAAGTTGCGAGTCTGAGTTGCGGGTTGCGAGTATTATCGAGATACTCTGTCACTCGTAACTCAGACTCGCAACTCGTAACACTCTGTTGAGCAGTTACCAACCATGACTACCAATCTTTATCTAATTCGCCACGCGCGCACCACTTGGAACGCGGAACGCCGCATCCAAGGCCGCACCGATACTCCATTAGACAACATGGGGCGCATGCAAGCAGAAGCCTTGCGTGAATTCTTGGCGTCCGAAAAGATCCATGCTTTTTACAGTAGTCCACTCAAACGTGCGCTAGACACGGCGCGGATTGTCGCCGAACCGCATTGTAAAGGCTGTGTGACCATCAACACGGACAAGCGTCTGGCTGAACGCGACTTAGGTGATATTGAAGGCAAGACGTGGTCGCAAATTCGCTATAAACACGGCGATTGGGCCGCCAAAGCCGAAGCTGAAGGCTGGCAAAAACACACGCCGCCGGGCGGTGAACCGCAACAGCAAGTCCGCGACCGCATGGTCGCCGCGATGGATAAAATTGTGGAGAAACATCCCAATCAGTGCGTGGCGGTGGTGAGTCACTCTGGGGCATTGAATGCGTATCTCGCGCATTTGACCGGCGCTCCGGTTGAAGGGCGGGCCTACTTCCGTTTTCGGAATACTGCGTTTATCCAAGTCAAACTCGAAGGCGACCGCGTTTACGTCTTCAATATTGGCAAAGCGGATCATCTCGTCAGCTGTGAATTAGACGGCTGAAACTAGCCGCGGACGAGCACGGATTTACGCGGATGTGTGTTAGGAAATCCTCAGTGCCTCTAGCGCGAAGCGCGTTCTCTTTCTCTCTACTCTTACTTTCCTAAATGACAGCACCCGTAAAACCAACGCCCGAAACCCTGCCTGGCAGCGGCCTGTGCGGTGCTTGTAAACATCGCCGGATTATTACCAGCGCCAAAGGCAGCAAGTTCCTGATGTGTAAATATCACTCAGTCGATGCGCGGTATAGCAAGTATCCAGCGTTGCCGATGTGGCAGTGTGCGGCGTTTGAAGGGGAATCCACGAATAGCACGAATTTGCACGAATAAAAAATGACCGCTGAGTGCGCTGAGAACGCTGAGATGAAGCAAGAATCTTCTTCAGCGTCCTTAGCGGTCTCAGCGGTTTCTTCTTTTCAAAACCTCATGACTCAAATTGAAGAAACTGTCGGCCAACTCCTGAAAGAACGCAACCTAACCCTCGCGACTGCCGAAAGCTGCACTGGCGGACTCATTGGGCATCTGCTGACCAATGTCTCAGGCAGTTCTGCGTATTACCTTGGTGGCGTGGTGAGCTATGCCAATGAAGCCAAGACCAAGCTCGTTGGAGTCTCTTCACTGACCATTGAAACGCATGGCGCGGTCAGTGAACGCACTGCCATGAAAATGGCCAGCGGCGTGCGCGATCTGCTTGGCGCAGATATTGGAATTTCAGTGACGGGGATTGCTGGGCCAGGTGGTGGCACGGAGACCAAGCCGGTAGGGTTAGTCTGGATTGGTGTTGCTACGCCAGATGGAACGAAGGCGCATAAGTTTGTTTGGAATGGCGACCGCGAAGAAAATAAGCGGCTGTCTGCGGAGCAGGCGTTGCGGTTGGTG
>JAHDIM010000373.1 GCA_020630805.1 Anaerolineales bacterium | reverse complement strand
GCAGTTCTGGCGTGTGCAGAATGTAGTCTAACCTTAGATATGGAAACGGCAACACTGCCAACGGATGCGTTCCAAACGGCGGAAACGTAAACCCAAATCCACGGCCTACTTCTAGCCAGGTATCTGCTAGATTACCGCTTGTGATCACTTCATAGGCATCTGAAAAGTCAGTACCATTGAAGTCCATGGTCACTAACATTGGTCGCTCACCTACCACCGCAGATTGCCAGTTCAGAGTCTCTTGCGCATTGACGGTGCGTTCATCAAACGTCCAGTTGATAATGTTGGTAAATTCAACTGGATCACGCGTGAACGGCGCTGTCACAATGTAATGTTGATTCACCCACGCAATTTCGCCATGCGGCGTATCTAAGATCACAGGTTGCGTTTGCCCGACCCAAATACTGTTCGACTCAAACGGCTGACGTTCAAACGGATGCTTGCTCAGAATACCCATCCCTGGGATGCCTTGCGGGTCATGCCATTGATAGGGATATTGCTCTGCTAGAACAGTCTCCAAGGTATTTGCCATCACCGAGTCAACTTCTTGAAGGCCAACAATATCAGCATCGGCTTCAGCAACAATCCGCGCCACATTCTCTGGGTCTGGATTAACGCCTAAGACATTGAAACTCACAACGGTAAACGTAGCCGCCCCAGTCTCTGCATTGGCACGATTGAAACGTGGAAAATACATTTGCACGGCCAGCAGTGTTAGTAGCGTACAACCAATGAGCAGGAAACGACTGCGGCTACGCAATGCAATCGCCCAAGCAATGGCAACTGGTACTAACAGTACTGCGAAGAACATCATTGGAATAATGATGGGCCACTTCCAATCGCCAATCAACATATAAATGAGGCGTACAGCGACGAGCGCCCAGACATAAACAAGCGCTAAGCGCGTCAGAAATTTACTCATGTTTTTAGTTGGACAGTTTGCTGGGTGGATAGTTTGCTAGTGCTAGTAGTTACACCACTAACTAACCAACTAACGAACCTACAAACTCACTAACTATTTCACCAATAAAAAAACTCTCGCCCCTAAAAAGGGACGAGAGTCTAATTTCCCGCGGTACCACCCTGATTGTCCTCGCCTATTTACAAGCAAAGACCACTCGGTTGCAATGCATATTCACACTGCCGCTCAGGTAACGGTGAGCGATGCCGGATCCCCTACTCTCCATTCGATTTCAGGTTTCAACTCCAGAGGGATTTTCAGATTACGTTGCTGTCTGGCTTGCACCATCCCAGACTCGCTATACAGCAATTGAGTAATCCTACTCGACTCTATCGACGCTGTTGGGCGTTATTGATTTCTAAAATTATGCCATAACTGCTGGCTAATCTGCTAATAGCAAGCATGACAATTCGTAAGATGTAATGCGTAAAGGGTCTTGAAAAGCCATTACGCATTACGCATTACGCATTACGCATTACGCATTACGCATTACGCATTACGCATCTTAGCCTAAAAATCATCCGGATCGTGTTCAATCAGATGTGGCAATGGCTCAACAGTTTGCTTGAGCAGGTCATACATGTAGTCTAAGTTCGCTTCATGTAGATCAGCGACCAATCCGCTTAGCAGAATTGCACTGCGACCCATATGTGGCAGATCAAAGTAAGCCAGGTCTTTACGGCGTTTGCCGTGTTCTAGCGCACTCTTGACTTCTGCTTCTACAGACGTGATGTACTCGATGAGATATTCAACCGTCTTCCCGATTTCACCACGTAGAACGACTTCGCCATGTCCTTGGACCACGTTTTCCAATTCGTATTCCAGAATTGCTTCAAGCGATTGCAAATAAACTTTGTAGTCGCCGTCAGACAAAACAGGGATTGGCATCATCGTGTCAGACGCAAACAAGACTTTGTCTTCTTTGACCAGCACTGTAATTAGATCTTCACTATGCCCCGGTGAGTGGTTCAAGATCATTGTCTTGTTACCTAGATGGACTTCCATTGGGCCGTCTTCAAAGATCACCTCTGGTAAGACCAACTTGAGACTGCGCAGTTCAGAGTGCAGTGCTTGCGCTTTTTTCAGCCCTTCGCGCCCAACAGTATCTAATAAGTCACGGCACTTTGCATGGCTAATGACTTCTGCTTCAGGGAAGAATGACGCGCCATAGGTATGGTCCGCATGGTAGTGCGTCAAAATGAGATACCGAATTGGGCACTCAAGTTTTTTCTCAATGAACTTACGCATTTCGCGCGTTTCCTGAGGGAAAAGCAACGTATCAATGAGAACTGCACCTGCCGGCGTAATCACTGCTCCGGCGGTGACTTGTGCATATAAATCGCTGGTGAAGACATAGACGTCATCCGCAACGCGTTCAACCTGTAACACTAGAAATATTCCTTATATTGAGTTCAATTTTGCCCATTGCCATGTTGAAGGCATACAAAAGACCCGGAGTAACGGTAAATCCGCCTACGCTCATAAAAGCGTCTCATTCCGGGTGATGCACAACGTTTGGTTTTCGTTTTTTCAGGGCGCGCGTAAGATAGCACAGACGCCCCAGAGATGTCAAATTTTATAATCCTACAGTACTAGAAAATAGTTTTCTTCGCACTACAGTCTATTAGACAATGGGTATGCTTCAGACTGAGTTGAAACATGCCCATTACTCGTCATCATGAACGCGAACGAGACGGCCAAAATCAACCGTACCGTTCCAAGCGTGAATGATCTGGTAATTAATCCGTTCAACTCAGTTGATACACCCTTAGACAATCAACTGCCTCAGGATCGTCACAAAAAAAAAGCGACCGATAAAAATCAGTCGCTTACAGGTGTCTATGAAAGATACCGATACCCCACGAATACCGTGTGACCGCTGGTTGTACCCTACCAATAAGGTAAGGCGGATCTCGCTCTCTCGAGCTGCCTTGGCTAATCCGCCGGATAGGCCGCCTATCGCATTAGCGAGTAGAAGAATGAGATCCATTTGTGTGAATGTAGGGATTAACCGATGCGTATCATCACCTGCATTGTCGGGCTGATTGATATTAGCACGATTTACAAATCACGGCAATTCAGACGCGACATCCAACGGCCTGCCCTGTGCCTGACGAAGGGTCAGCGGTCAGTAAATGATTTTTGAAAATCACTTCAGACGCCAGCCAATACCAAGCTGATGCCTGATAGCTGACCGCTGACTACCTGTATCTAGTCTTCGTCCAAAATCCCAACGTGCAATTCCACCAACTGATGATCTTCCACTACAGAAGGCGCACCAGCCATAAGGTCAGATGCTTGCTGTGATTTCGGGAAGGCAATCACTTCGCGAATGTTTGGTTCGCCAGCGAGCAACATCACCAAGCGGTCGATTCCTGGGGCAATCCCACCGTGTGGTGGTGTGCCATATTCGAAAGCGTCCAGCATGTGACCGAAACGTTCTTGGGCAACATCGTCTTCCAAGCCAATGAGCTTGAAGACTTTTTCTTGCAAGGCACGGTCGTGGATCCGAATGGAACCACCAGCAGTTTCGTAACCGTTGATGCACATATCGTATTGTGACCCAACTGCAGCACCTGGGTCAGTGTCCAGCAATGGAATGCTGTCTGGCATTGGGCTTGTGAAAAGGTGATGGCTCGGATCCCAGCGTTCTTCGTCTTCATTCCACATAAACATTGGGAAATCGATGACCCAGCAACAGGCCAATACATTTGGATCTGCCAAGCCAAGTTCCGCACCAAAGCGCTTGCGCAAGCGGGCCAAAACATCGTTTGCGATT
>JAHDIM010000372.1 GCA_020630805.1 Anaerolineales bacterium | reverse complement strand
CCGATCCGCTAGCGCGGCAATCTGTGGGTCGTGTGTGACCATCACCAGTGTGGTTTGGCGTTCGCGTTGCAGTTCTAAAAGCAAATCTAAAATGGCTTGGCCGCTGGTGGAGTCTAGGTTTCCGGTTGGCTCATCGGCGAACAAGATTTTGGGATTGTTGATGAGCGCACGGCAAATGGCGACGCGCTGTTTTTCTCCGCCTGACAACTGATGCGGGAAGTTCTCGGCGCGGTCAGTTAGATGCACGCGTTTGAGTAAATCCAACGCGCGTTGTTCGGCGTCTTTGATGCCCTGTAGCTCTGCCGGAAACATAATGTTCTCAATCGCAGAGAGCGATGGCACCAGATGAAACGACTGAAACACAAAGCCGATGGTCTCATTGCGCAGCGGGGCGAGTTCATCTTCGGTGCGATCGGTAATGTCTTCGCCTGCGATGATGACACGGCCATCGGTGGGGGTATCCAGCCCAGACAAGATGCTGAGCAGCGTGGACTTGCCACTGCCGCTGCTGCCAATAATCGCGACGAATTCGCCAGCGTCAATGGAGACAGACACATCGGACAGTACGTTGATGGTGCGGTCGCCAAGGGTGTAGGTTTTTGTGAGCGTTTGCGCTTCAAGAATGGGCATGGCGTAATTTTAGGTCTTTGCAAAGAATTCGGCTTGAGGGTGAGGTGAGAAGAACCTGAAGATGTTGTGGAGAAAGGCCTTAATCTAAATCGGGTTAGAACTTAATAAAGCGATCTGACTTACAACAAACTGACTCAAAATCAGGCTGAATACATACGCTGCTTCTATCTTAATGAAACAAATGACAAACCATTCCTAAAGGGAATATTTGCAGAAGTTGCATCGCAGTCTTCCTATACTGAATACATAGTTTGTAACGGTATTTTTTATGTAGTTGTATTAGGAGTCAAGCGATGCAGGTTTTGGTTACTGGAGGTGCTGGATACATCGGAAGCCACACCATATTAGAGTTATTGCGAGCGGAACTGGATGTAATCGCCGTTGATAATTTGAGCAATAGCAAGGAAGTTGCGCTGCAGCGGGTTGCGCAAATTTCAGGCAGATCGTTTGCGTGTCATAACATAGACTTGCGTGACGGGGCCGCGCTCAATATGGTATTCGAAGAATACGATATTGAGGCCGTGATTCATTTGGCTGGACTAAAGGTCGTTGATGAATCGATCCAGCAACCGCTTGACTATTATGACAATAATCTCATGAGTACACTGCGGCTGTGCGAAGTGATGGCATACCATGATGTTAAAAAGCTGCTTTTTAGCTCCTCGGCAATGGTGTATGGCGAACCGCAATCCGTTCCGATTTCTGAAGACTCTCCGCGTGATGCCACTAGCCCTTACGGGATGACAAAAATCATCATTGAAGATATTTTGGCTGACCTGTATGCGGCAGACAAGACTTGGGAGATTAGCCTATTGCGATATTTCAATCCCGCTGGCGCCGATAAAAGTGGCTTGATTGGTGAAGATCCGAAAGGTGTGCTAAGCAGCCTATTGCCTTATGTCTCGCAAGTGGCAATTGGAAACCTGCCGCGTTTATGCGTGTTCGGGAACGACTATCCCACCAAAGATGGGACTGGCATTCGTGACTATGTCCACGTATCAGATCTAGCCGAAGCACATCTCGCGGCGTTGTACGCGTCAGAGCCAGGGGTAGAGGTCTACAATCTCGGCACTGGGAAAGGGTACTCTGTTTTGCAAGTGATTGAAGCATTTAGCAATGCGTCGGCTCGACCTGTGCCGTATAACATTGCGAAACGCCGCTCTGGGGATGTGCCAGCGAGTTATGCTGACACGACAAAAGCGAAAACGAAGCTCGGCTGGCGTGCGACACGCGGACTAGCAGAAATTTGCGAAGACACTTGGCGCTGGCAAAGCCAGAACCCAAACGGCTACGAAGTGTATAGCGTCAAAGTTAACAAGAACATCCAAGCATAGACTGGAGATATAGACGCGGCAGTTATCCGCTGTTTGGCAAATTGCGTGTCACCTAGTTTGCAGAACAGCATATTTTTTATAGAAGGCGATAGAGAGATCTCTGTCGCCTTTTTTGTTTATACTGTGGGTTTGACAATACTGTATATAGCACAGTATTATGTTGCATATGGCTAAATCAACTGATCCTGACAAGATTTTTGAAAGTTTGACATTTGAAATGCGCCGCGGCGTTTTGGTGTTGGCAGTGCTCACGCAATTGCATGAACCACGCTATGGCTACGAACTCAAACAAAGTTTGGCTGAACAAGGGTTAGACATCAAAGAAGGGACGCTGTATCCATTACTGCGCAGATTAGAAGACCAAGGTCTGTTAGACAGCCAATGGCAAGTGGTCAATGACGCCCGTCCGCGGCGGTATTACCAAGCCAATGACAATGGCAAAACCTTAGAGACCAAACTCCGCGCTGACTGGCAGCAAATGCAAACGGTGATCGATCAGTTACTCAATAATTCTGAACAGGGAGACTCGCATGACAACACATGATCTGATTGAACGTTACATCGACAGCGTCAGAAATCGATTGCCGTACCGGCTGCGGCGGGATGTGCCGCTCGAACTCGAGTCGCTGATTGCCGATTCGCTAGAAGCACGGCAACCTGTAGACAATGAAGAGGAGGCTATTGTTGAGATTTTGCGCGAGATGGGGTCGCCAGATGAACTGGCAGCGCAGTATCAGACGCAAACGCACCTAATTGGACCGGAACTGTTTCCGCTTTACAAAATGATCGTGCTTATTGTCTTGAGCGTGTTGACAGCGGTCTTGGTTGCCCTGAATGCAATTGATATTTTTTCAGATGGCGTTTCGATGGCACTCTTGGAGCGCATTCCAAGGCAAGTGTTCAGCTTTATTTTTGAAGAGGCGGCACAAGTTGTCGGGATCATCACCATTGTGTTTTGGGGGCTACAGCGGTTTCAAGTTGGGTTTGACTCAGACAAAGCGGCCGATTGGGATCCAAGAAAATTGCCAAAGGTGGTCAACCCCGAACGGTTCAAACGCGGTGAGATCATTGGTGAAACTGTGTTTGCCACGGTCGTGATTGTGGTGTTGAATTTCTTCGCTTGGCAAGAGACGTTCTACACCTTTGGCGACGGCACACCAATTGGATTTACAGATGGCTTTCGCAGTATTCTGATGTTCATCAACGGAATTCTGGTGTTCGAAATTGGCCTGCATTTGTGGGTGTTACGTAAACAAGCCTGGAGCATGCTCACACGCGCCGGTCAACTTCTTATTAGCATTGCTGACCTAGTGGTGGCTTACTTCTTACTCAACACGGAGCCATTGCTGACCATTGGCGGGTTAGACTTGCTGTTTAGAGGAATCATCTGGGTCATCGCGCTGATTTTGATTATTGATGGCCTTGTGAAGGGCTGGCGGTTTGTACGCGCGTATCTCATCAATCGCCAAGCAAGCGCGCCACAGATGATGGCCTCATAAAACTAACCGGAATTCGATTCCTAAAAGCGATCTAGTTACCCTACAGTTTCACTGAGCAATACGTCGTAATCGCTATCGTGTTCGTAATCGTAATCGAGAAGACGTGCTCCGTTACGAATTTCAGGATAATTTCGCCAGGATTGCGCTAAAGATCGTAGTGAATTTACAATCAGAAAATCACAAATGTGCCACCTCTTATCGATTACGAACGCGATTACGATAACGATAGCGAGTAAATTCGCAGTTTGATTAAAAGTCTAGGGTAGCGAGAAAGCGATAAGATCAGACTCATGAAACGTCTTATGAGCCTTCTGATCTTGTCGCTTTTTTTAGTTGC
>JAHDIM010000371.1 GCA_020630805.1 Anaerolineales bacterium | reverse complement strand
CATATTTCTAGCGTAACGGGCTTTTGTTAGTTCAACATAAGTTTTGAGTGGAGAGTGGTTAGTGAAGAGCACATAGCTATCCACTCTTCACTAACCACGACCAACTTAAACTCCTAGACACCAAATTTAGAGAATTTGTCATAATTTGAGAAAATTCATTGACGGACTAACTTTGACCGTGTTATTGTTTGTCCATCGCGCAACCTTTATTACCCTAGATAAGGAGCTAGGCAACCCAACCATATGATGATTTTTGACTTTATCAACGCTACGTTGCCTGCTGTTTGCTAAGCGCTAACCAATAACGCCGCTTCAAGCCGCAGGTTCTTACTCAAGTGTCCCGCGGCTTTTTTGTTTAATGCACAAATTCTAGATCACGTGCATTACTCTTATTTGCCCGGGTACACATCGTACGCCGGGTTTTCTTTTTCTCGGCCAATCCGCTGACTTCCAAAGCAGTTTTATGCACAGCAAGGAGGCAACTCATGATTTTGGAAACTATCGCACTCTAACAGGGTCTGCATACAGCATTGCAAGCCCTGACTGCGCAAAACCGCGCAACTCAAAACAACAAATGAACGTATTGAATTACGTATAACAGGACTAACATGCAATCTGAAAATCTAAATCTGCGACCGTGGATCATCGTCGCAGTCTTACCACTCATCGCAATGGCACTCTATGTGCTAATGACATTGGGTCTAAATCGCAATCGCTATGACGCCGCGTACTTCACGCCAGAAATAACCGGAACGTACGACACGCCAGGTGCGGTTGTCAAAGCTCTTGAGGCGGCGCTTGCCACGCAAGACACTGAAGCTCTAGCTGAGTTACAAGGATTACGTGAACCGCAAACACTTGCAACCAGTACAACTCTCAAGTTCCAAACCGCCATGGAGACTGAAGGTCGCTACTTGCGCTTTCTCTTCTCGGATGAACGTAATTATCATCGTTCTATGCAGTTTGTCACTGAGGTGGATGGGCGTTATGTCGCTGCGCCGCAAGACGCATACTTTTACCTACGCAGCGGACGCTGGCTAGGGTTCTTTATGCCAATTGCGGGCGTCTGGTGGCTAATTGAGTTATTGGCCTTCGCGATGACACGCTTCAATCGCCGCGCAGTACAAAGACGCGCAGCACTAGGTGTGTAGCCAATTAGCTTAAGAGTTGGTTGGTTTGTTACTTGGTTCTTAATCGAATACAAGACTAACAAACTGACCAACTCAATTAGCTGCTGTCTACTAACTCGCCAAACACGACTATCCGTTCTGTATCAATTAAATAGGGGTAACACGAGATCAACGTGATTGTTGGCGTTCGAGTGGGATCCATCACTTCAACTGCGGTCGGTGGGACCACATCAGACCCAGTGATGCGATAGGTGAAGAAGTCTGTAGCCGTATAGACTTGAATTTCATCACCTGGATTGAGCTTGTCGAGGTGGCGGAAAATTTCGCCAAAAATATCGTTATGGGCTGACAGCACCACATTCCCCACTTTGCCGGGGTTAGCGGTTCCAATATGCTGCCCAACACCTTTACTCAGCTGATCCCAATCATCCCCTTGGACAATCGGTGCATCAACATCGATTGACGGAATGACAACCCGAACTGCATGTTCCGGCGCGGGTGTCGGCGTAGGAAGTACAACTGGCGGTGCAGCAGCGACGATGGGTCGCAAGTGCGCTGGCAGCTCTTGTTCAAAATTAGGCTGCGCCCCTTCTGGGCTTGTTGGCGGGGTATGACCACTCGGCAACACCATCGCGCCAATGATGGGGGTTGGTTCTACTGTCGGGATCGCGTTGCTTGCAGCCGCGATTTCTTCTTGCGCTTGGGTATTCAAGCTGCGCCACTGTTGGAAAAAGAACCAACCGACCACGAGCACCCCAATAACCGCGCCCCACTCTACAACTAAAAGACCAGCGCCTAAGGCACGCTGGACCCGCGTCCGGACTTTCGATTTTGGTTGGAACGACTCGCCCGTGATTTCAGCATCAATCGCGCGGCCCGTGCGTCGATAGCGCCGCAAGCGTTTTTCACGTGCTTCGCGCTTGCGCACAAGTAGGACGTGCTCTAATTCTTCAATTGAAAGTTCGTCTACTCGTCTTCTGTCGCGCATAAAAAATTCGTATCATGTAATGCGTAATTTGATCCGCCAACCGCAGGTTGTAAAACACCTAGCGTCTTGAACGTGCTTACGAATTACACGTTACGGGTTAGGCTTTCCTCGCAACCGCAAACACTTCACGTTCAAAGAACCACTTGAACGGCGGCCACTTGAACAAAATATGGCGCATGATTGCCATTACGCCTGATTCTTCGCGGTTTTGTGGTGGGCTTTCCAGCCACACTTTGCCTTTGAAGCCTGCTTTGCGCAGGGTGGTCCACATGCTCAAGCCGCTTTGTTCATTGACATGAACGTGTGCGTTATGTTCAACAATAAACTCACGCGGGTTCTTTGGATAGTTAGCCCCATTACCTTGCAAGCGACGGAACATCCGTACAAACCGATAGACATAGCGGTCGTACCAAACATTTGGCGCGGTATGCACAATGAACATGCCATCCGGCTTCATTACACGTGAGATCTCCAGCAAAGATTCGTGCAGTTCCCATGGATACAAATGTTCAACAACATCGAACATCAACACGCGGTCAAAATAGTTGCTTGGAAACGGCAAATTTTTTGCATCGGCCTGCCCAACACCAATCTTGCCTTTGACAGTATCTGACTCAGTATCGGTCGCATCCACGACCTCTTTGCTCATCTGTACTGCTACAGGTGCATAATCGATGCCATAAGCATCAGCGCCTAAATGCGCACAGTGACGCAAAATTTCACCGCGCCCACAGCCGACATCTAATACTTTCATGCCGGGAGTCACTTCTGCGAGTGCAAACCCTGCATCAAGCCTGCGGGACAAACGATCGCCTTCGCTTTCGTTGAAAACGTCATACCCTTCACAGGCATTCCGGAAATATTCTTCGGTGTATAAGTCCGGCGAAACCGCTGGACCCTTTTGCTGTTTTTCAGACATTGATGAAAACTTGACTAAGCCGTGGACACCCACGGGCACGAACGAATTAATCTAACCGCGGAATTATAGCGGGAATTAGCGTTTGAGTTTGCGTTGGACAATGCCAACTATCTGATTAACCTCAGAAATCTTCATGAGGTTTGCCAAAAAGAAGTAGGTCAAAGCCCCGACAGCACCTGGTAAAGCGACTTGCAACGCTTCAATCAGGAAGCCATCGCCAAGTGGCAGTTGAAGCACACCTTGCCAGGTCAGCCAAGCTAGCCCTGCCATTACCGTCGATGCCAACACGGCTTTAAGCGTTGTACTTGTCAATTGATGGCCGCGCAAACTTCCCACCGCCCGATGCAACAACACCCACATCACAATGGTGTGGAACGTCAGTTGAACTGCATTTGCAATCATCAGATCGGTCAGTTGCATGCCACGGTAGAGTGAAGGCCCCAACGCCACCGCCAAATAGACAAACACCCCAACTAAGCCGACAATGGCCGGCGTCCACGCTTGCTGACGCGCATAAAAGGCATTGACAAAGAGTAGATCAACCGCAGCCGCTATCACACCAATAAGATACAAACGCAGCACTAGCGTCGTCATCAGCGTGCTTTCTGGTGTAAATGCGCCATGCTCAAAGATCAATTTGACAATCGGATTTGCCAACACAAACATCCCAAATGTTGCGGGAATAATGAGCACTAAGACTAGGCGTATGCCCTGCGCGAGTGTCGAAAGAAAGGCAGTGTTGTTACTCGACTTGACGGAATCTGC
>JAHDIM010000370.1 GCA_020630805.1 Anaerolineales bacterium | reverse complement strand
TTAAATCGACTAGCGATTTCTGCCAGCGTCTGATGTGTCTGTGGATGTACATAATCCGGGGCAATCTCAGCCAGTGGGATTGCCACAAAAGGGCGTTCAAGAACTTCGGCGTCAGGAATGCTCCGCCGTCCCATATCGATCACGTCTGAGTTGAACAGCATAATGTCGATATCAATGGTGCGTGCGGCGAACCGATTGTGCGGATCACGCGTGCGTTCTAAGGCTGCCTCTACCTTTTCTATCGCGCTGCGGCGCAGATCCCAAGCATCCAGCGTGGTTTCTAACGTGACACAGGCGTTCAAATAATTGTCTTGGTTCGGATCTCCAGCGGGCAAAGTTTCCCAAACCGTAGAGACCGCGCCAATTGCGCCGTAGTTGCACAGTTGCTCTACTGCGGCAACAATGTTTTTCTCCGGCTCAATATTCGACCCAAGTGAGAGATAAGCGACGTTCATCAACTTTCTCGCGTGCGTTCGATGGTGATCCCCACAGAGTCTGCAAACCGAATTGCACCGGGCTTTTCAACCGTGACTCGCACTTTTTGAACTTTTTCATTTGCCAAACAGACGTTGGCAATTTCTTGGACGAGCTTCTCAACAAGGAAATACTGGGTTTCTTGCACCAGTTTGATCACTTGCTTTGTAATCGTCCGGTAATTGACGGCATCTGCAATGTCGTCCGAGGCCGACGCGGGTCGGATGTCTGCGGTCATTGCGATGTTGATTAGGATGTCTTGCTGATTCACGCGCTCATCTGGATTGATACCGATGATGCCGCGAATGAGTAAGTCTTTTATAAAGATAGTATCTGTCATACGTCTGAATTGTGTAAGAAAGGTCTGGTTTGTTAGTTGGTTTGTTTTCAGGAAGTCTTGGAAATGACGTCGAATGACAACAAGACTGACCAACTGTGCAAGCTGCTAGCGAATAAACAATCGAAACCGTTCGCACCTTTACAAAACCTGTACAAGTGCTTAAGAATTGTAGGAAAAAAAACGTGGAATGTCAGATGAAGAAATTAATAATCTTTGAATTGCACTGCTACAGAGCGTACAAAAATCTCTACTTTTGCATTTAAATACCAAGTGGCGTGTAAGAGATAAAAATTACCTAAGACAGCAACTGTGCCTGGACCCTAGAAGACTCTTGCACGCTTGATTTTTATTAAATCGCTTTAACAAGTTAGATGCGTGTCAACAATTTTGGTGACAATTGTTTAGGCATTTGCGTGTTGTAGCGGTAGCAAAAATCGGTCTAATTCGGCTTTCATTTGGGGTAAAGACTCAGCGACAAAGAAAATGGGATTTAGTGCATAAACAGTTTTAGGCACTTGCGCAATAAGATCCAAGTCGAATGGCAGCAGTAAGACCTCGCCGCCGTAGAATTCAGTTGAAGCAATACCAAGCTGTTTCTGCACGTTGCGGACAACGCTCCAACCATTTTCAGCCGATGACATTTCTCCGGCGGCATGTAGTGCACTAATAGCTTGCATAAACTCTGTAATCAAGTCGCGATGCGTGTGGGCGTATTGTTGAAGCTGTGGAAACAGAGGTTTGGTGTAGTCCAGCAAGCTAAATTTGTCTAACCGGTAGCTCTCCATAATTGCCCCTGCCAGTTCCATCCGGCCTGAAATAATGCCAGCACCGAACACGCGAATACGGTTATCTTGAACAACCAAGCCAAACTCAGTGCTATACCAAGCCAAGCGTTTAATAATTTCGCGCTCTTCCGGCGTGGCGTTGAAGTAAGCAGGTGCAAACAAGTCTTCAATTTCAGCGTAAAACGGTAGGGTTAGGAACGGCAAATGCCCAACAATGTCATGGAACATGTCTGGCTCAGGGGTAAATTGCAGTTGCTCACGGGTTCGAAGATAGTCAGTGACAAGAAACTCACGCTGTGCAAATTTCTGATACCACGTATCTGCTTTGGTGTAGCGCACCGCAGTGCGGGTTACTTTCCAGCCCGTGTGCGGCGTAATATTACGATTTAGGTCTGCAATTGACGGGATTTTGGCTGGATCTAAGTCTAATCTGTCTAGACCAGCTTGGTATTCTTGACAGATATGCTCTAAGAATTGCGGTTGTTGAATTCCTTTGTAGAGGTCGGCCCAAATCGCGTTTTGTTCTGCGGAGAAACTAATTTCTTCAGTTGCTGTCGTGTACTCACTTTCTTGCGTAAGTACCTCTTCAAGAATTTCGCCAGTGTAAAACGGTTTGGGTGCCATAATGTCCTCGCTTAGTTAGGGTGGCAGTGGAATGGTCGTCGTCTCTTTTATTTGCCGTAACACGAGGCTGCTAGTCATGCGGCTAACCGCCTGTAATGGCAAAAGTTTTTTCATCAAGAAGTCATCTAGTTCAGTATGCGAAGCAGCATACACTTTTAGCACGTAGTCATTACTACCCATCGTGCGGTAACACGTCAGGACTTCCGGCATCTCTACAATGGCTTGGTCAAACTCTGTGACCGCATCTGGGGAATGTCCCTCAAGCGTCACGTTGACAATGGCAAGTAAGTCCAGTCCAAGTTGCTCCCGATTGAGCACCGCGCGGTAACTCTGGATCAGTCCGCTGTCTTCGAGCTTTCGCAATCGTTTTTGCAATCCAGCCGGTGACAATTCAGCGATTTTCGCCAACTGGGCATTGGTAATGCGCGCATTGTCTTGCAATGCATTGAGAATAGCGCGGTCGCTGCTTGAAAGTGAATATAATTCGCTTTCTTGTTTATTTTTGGATATTTTCAATTCTTTATTACTCATTATTGTAGATAATATTTTCTTCTTGTCAATATTGTCAACATGAAATTCTATGAAGTTAGACCGACTTTCTCTGCTTGTTAGTTTACTATCCCTCTGCGCAATTGGCGGTCTCCTGTGGTATGCCGCGCGAGATAGAGACTCCACAAATACGTTTATCTATTTGCAAGATGTCAGTCGAAACCCGCAGTTAGTCAGTAAATCGCTCGCGGATGAGGCGCTGGATGCTTACACGCCGCTTGGTGACTTAGACGTCTATGACTTTGCCGTGTCTTCTCAGGGCGACCAGGTCATGATTGCCGCCTATAACGTCCAAGGCGGCATCGATTTGTGGCGCACAGAATTCCCAGATGGAACGCCTCAACTTTGGCTAGATTGTGGTGTTGCACGCTGCATTGAGCCAAGTTGGTCCGTGGACGATGGGCGCGTGGCCTATACCCGTCAATTGGACAACCACGTAGACCATGTCTGGAGCGCGACCGTTGCTGACGCAGAGGTAGTACCGCTTTTTGATCATCGAACAGAGGTTGCTGGCGCTGCACCTAGCTGGTCGCCAGATGGAAGTGCGTTGGCCTTTTACGATTTCAATGCCGGTGGGATTCATATCATTGAAATTTTTACGGCGGAAGAATCTATCTTGCCAACGCAGTTCAATGGTGCCGTTGGCGCTTGGCATCCGAATGGCTCCGAGATGATTTTCAACGAAACAGTGACGACCGAAACTGGCTTAGACGTGCAGATGTTCAGGGCTGTTCTGGATGGGTCTGATCCCCAGCAACTCTTCAAAACGCAAACAGAATGGCGTAATTTTGGTCCAGCGCAATGGTCACCAACTGGCGACCAAATTGCCTTCACCGTTGTGGATACCGCTCAAGCAGGACGTGGTAATCAACTTTGGACGTCAGCGCCAGACGGTACTAATCTACAGCCTGTCATCACGTTAGGCGGCGCAGAATACGGCGGCTACCGCTGGTCGCCAGACGGGCGCTATTTGTTATTTCAAATGCTGGAACTGGGCGGAAATGGCCCAAATTTGTTTGTATGGGACTCTCGAACACAAGAAAGCCGTATTGTCGCAACAGATGCTGCGTTGGG
>JAHDIM010000369.1 GCA_020630805.1 Anaerolineales bacterium | reverse complement strand
AGTAAGGCGTCGGCTTGTGTGTCTGCACCAACACCAGCCGCAGAGGAATCGCCGACGACTAATACGCGTAATGGTGGTCCATTACCTGCGACACCTTCTCGTGGACCGGTCGCTTCAGGAAGTTTTGGTGTATTGTCGCGAGTTTGTTTGCCTTGCCTAATGAGAAGAGGCGCAAGAAAAATTTTGAGGAGAAGTAATCGAATAGCAGTCATATGATGCTATTGAGTTTATCGCTGTTTTTGGAGAGAAATTAGCTGTGGAGTGCCGAAGTACGAGCGCTGAGTTTGCTGAGCTTGCCGAAGTATGAACGCGGATATGTATAGGCTTGGAGCACGCATTTACAAGTACAAAATCCGTGTCATCCGTGCCCCACTTCAGCTAGCCCAAACGCCCGTTATAAACAATTTGCCCGCTGCGACCAAAAGCGGCTAGCGCATTGCAAGCTTCTTTTCGCAGCACATCCGTAATCACTTCAATATCGCGTTTTTCTAATTCATGGATCCAATTTGGATGCACTGGACCTTCATCAAAGCCTGTTAACGCTTCGACTTCATATCCATGCGCTGCGGTCACGACTGAGCGCACGCCGGACCACGGAATCGCACCAAAGCACATCGCGCACGGCTGGCCATTGATCACAATCTGATGCGCTGGCTGCCCTTCGCCACCAAGATCAAACGTCCCCAGCTTTTTCTGGGCCACAGACAACGCCATAATTTCAGCATGTGCTGACGAGCAGCTCGATGGCACCACCCGATTGACTCCCATCGTAATCAGCTTCCCACTATCGCGTTCAAAAATTCCGGCTGCGAAAGGCCCACCCGTTTTATACATAAAATTGAGCCGTGAAAAATGGATCACTTGCGCCATTCGTTCTTCCACGGTGGCAAAGTGTGTCGGGAGTTTATCAAGTTCGGGTTGGACCCAGTCTGGGAGCGAGAGTGTGATTTCCATAGCTAGATTTTAAAGGATTTGTTGCGAAGTTGCGATGTTTCAAAGTTATAACGGACAACGTGTTTAGTACACAAGCCCGCAACCAAACTGGACTATGATTACATCAATCAAATTCTAATCAAGGACACAACATGAAAATAGGATTTTTAGGGACTGGCACTATCGCGGTTGCCATGGTGCGTGGCATTGCAGATGATGGACATGAGATCTGGGTCTCTGAGCGCAATCATGAGAAGGCAACGGCACTAACCGCTGCATTTGACAATGTGCACGCAACAGACAATCAGACGGTTGTAGACAATACTGACGTCGTTATTGTCTGTCTCATGGCTAATGTTGCCCGTGACATTCTAGGCCAACTCACCTTTCGACCTGATCAACTTGTCTTTTCAGTCATGGTGCCGTTCCCTTTAGCAGATGTTGCCGATGCCGTGCAGCCCGCCGCTGTTGGAAGTGTGTTTATTCCGTACCCGCATATTGCGCAAGGTAACTCACCGCTATTGGTGTATCCAGCGCATGAAACATTGATCGAACTCTTTGGAAGCTCCAATACGCTGATTCCATTGCAAAACGAAGGCGCTTTGCATGCCTATTTAGCAGCACAGGCCATTTTGCTACCCTCTGTGAAACTACTACATGAAACAACGCACTGGCTAACAGCGCAAACAGGTGATTCAGCCGCAGCAGAGCAATTCATTCGTGGCTTAGTTGGCAGCTATTTACTATCGAGACCGCTCGACCAAACAGCACTCCAAGAAATGCTCATTGACCTTGGCACCGAAGGTGGAATGAATGCCCAACTGCGAGATCGTTTCATCACGCATGGTACTTATAAGATGCTGCCAAATGGATTCGAAAACTTGTTATCCCAGTTGAAAGCAGCATAATTCTTTGCCGCGAGCAATGAAGAATTGAGCTGAGCTGAAGGTAAAGCTGCGGTTAGAACAAACCTATTTTTAGCCAATTTTGGCAAGTTTTCAGTCACACTCGCCAAGAAACAAACCATTTTCATACAAGTATCGCGGGTACTAGACCAGTGTTACACACTAGGTAAAACTTTAGCGTATTTGCTTGAATAAAGCAGGTTCAGGACTCAATCCAAAGAGTCTCGAAACTTTCTAACCAAAAACAAAGAATACTGTAACGGCTCACGAATTGAGTGGCCTTAGCACAGTCTCTATACTAAGAGTGTAAGAAAGAAATTGTGTTGTACAGGATTTTTGACATGAAATGGTTTGACAGGTACAAAGTAAGCATCATATTGACCGGACTTCTTAGCGTGTTATTTTTGGCAGTTGCCTTCGCTAATAGTCAGGACGCAATGGCCGACCGTGTTGCAATCGACTCATCGTCGGTGACTATCAGCCAACCACAATCTTCATCCGTCAAAGTTGGCGCTGAAGATGAAGTTCTTGGGATCTTCGCAATTCCAGTCAGTGGACAACCTGAATTGGTTGGCATTGACAGCCAAGCATTGGATCTGGAATTGTTAGAACTTGGGATCAACTTGGATACAGACTCTGCCTCCTCTTCAATTTCATTCAGCGCTGAAGAGCTAGCTGAAATGGCAGAAGAGTAGTCCAGAATTCTCCATACTTTAGAAATGTGCAAAGAAAAAGGCGACCGTTGTGGTCGCCTTTTTGATTCTGTGCCTGCGTTTTCTGAGTAAAAACAGCACTATGCAAGTTTTGCTTTTGCGTGTCCCAACTGTGCGTCCAATGCAGCTTTTGAGGTTCCACCAATCGCTGAGCGGCGCTCAGTCGCTGTCGACATGTCTAGGATATTGCGCACATCAGCAGTAAACATTTCATGGATCGTTTGCAAATCATTCATGGGCAACGCATCGATCGGCACTTCTTTGATTTCAGCCAAGCGCACCACTTTGCCAACCACACCATGGGCTTCACGGAACGGCATCCCTTTCTTTACCAAATAATCTGCTAAGTCAGTCGCCAGCAAGCTCGCTTCAAGTTGCATTGCCATCCGCTTTGGATTGATAGTCAAGGTGCGGATAGCCCCTGCCATGACCGGCAAAATCAAGCCTAAGTTGTCATAGGTGTCAAAAAGCGGCTCTTTGTCTTCTTGAAGATCTTTATCATAACCACTGGATGGCAACCCTTTGAACAATGTCAATAACCCAACAAAGTTACCCAACAATCGCCCTGCCTTACCACGAGTCAGTTCCAGCGTATCTGGATTTTTCTTTTGTGGCATAAGCGAGGAACCCGTCGAGTAAGCATCATCAAGGCGCACAAAACCAAACTCTGCGCTACTGTAGATGATGAGTTGTTCTGACAATCGGCTCAAGTGCAGACCAAGTGTGGTTGCAGCATACATAAAGTCAGCTGCAAAGTCGCGGTCTGAGACAGCATCTAAGCTATTTGGAATAACGCTAGCAAAGCCAAGATCTGCCGCCAATGCTTCACGATCAATTGGGAAACCGGTGCCAGCTAGGGCAGCAGATCCCAGTGGCGAAGCAGACGCCATCTCTAAGGCTTGTTCAAAGCGTTTGACATCACGCTCTAACATCCAGAAGTAGGTCAGGATGAAATGCCCCCAGGTGATGGGCTGCGCGTGTTGCAAATGCGTGTACCCCGGCATCATCACTGTCAAGTGCGTCTGGGCAGACTCCACAATAGCCGCTTGTAAGTCACGGATGTGTTCAATAACTGACGTACAAGCTTGCATGACCCACAGTCGAAAGTCAGTTGCAACTTGGTCATTGCGGCTCCGCCCTGTATGCAGCTTACCCCCAACCGAGCCAACAATTTCAGTCAATCGACGCTCTACAGCCGTGTGAATATCTTCGTCTGAGGCAGCAAATTCAATTGTGCCGTTCAGGAACTCAGTTCGGACGGCTTCAAGGCCATGCACCAACTCCATCACTTCAACTTCTTTGAGCACACCAGCGCGTTCGAG
>JAHDIM010000368.1 GCA_020630805.1 Anaerolineales bacterium | reverse complement strand
CCAAACTTTTTGTAGAGCGCAATGCCAGCGGCATTGTCTGTAAAGACTGACAACTCCAACCGCGTGATATTGAGCCAGTTGTCCGCCATATCGACGACGGCCGCCATGAGTGCCGTGCCAACGCCTTGGCCGTGAAAGTCATCATGCACCGCCATGCCCAGATCGGCCACGTGTTTGCGGCGCGGATTCTGACTGACAAACATCGAAATCACACCAACCACGCGCCCATCGATCTCTGCAACAAGCTGGGTCTTGTTCGGCTGCAAGTCAAGGCGCTTGCGTCCAAACGCAATACTGGGATACGGCTGTTGGAGCGTGCCGTTGATCACCTTAGGTTGCCCGAAAATATCAGCAATGGCGGCGGCATCGTCTGGTTCTGAATGGCGAATGTGAATGGTTGACATTTCAAATTTGTCCGTGCAAAGTAGGGCGGCGCTTCTATAATCTAGGCTGATTTTATCAATTTGCGCTCAGAATGAGACGGACCCCATGACAGAGAGAGACATCATCATCATCGGTGCGGGCCCCGCTGGCTCCACTGCCGCCCGCTTACTCAAACAACACGACGTCAACGTCACGCTCGTTGACCGCGCCAGTTTCCCCCGCGACAAGACCTGTGGCGATGGCCTCACGCCGCGTGCCGTGGGCATGCTTGAGAAGCTGGGCGTGATTGAGACGTTTAGCGAAACGGGCAAGCGGATTGAAAATGCGCGCGTGGTGGCCCCCAACAGCACAGGAATTTTGGATGTGCCCATGCCAGCCCCACGCAAGACGCCGCCGTATCTGTATACCATCCCGCGCCTCACGTTGGATGACGCGTTGCTACAGCATGCCATTGCAGACGGGGTTGAGTTTTTGGATCAGTTCAATGTCACGGAAGTCAACATTGATGCCGACGCAGCGACTGTCATCGGGAAGCACAATGGTGATCCTGTAGAACTCACAGCAAAAGCCGTGGTGCTTGCGGTTGGCGCAAATATGAAGCTGCTCAAAACGCTTGGCTTTGGCCCTGCCGACAAGCACATCGTCCTGGCTGCCCGGCGCTATTACAAAAATGTCAGCGGCTTGTCTGGTAACTATGAATTTCGGTTCGATGGCGTCCCACTCCCTGGCTACGGCTGGGTTTTCCCCCTTGCGGAAGATGGCATGGCCAATGTGGGCGTAGGTATGTTCCCCAAAGCCGATGGTTCTCCACTGCCTATGAGTTCACGCCAAGCGTTTGACCAGTTTGTGGCGAATCCGGCAGTGGCTGAGATGCTGGCAGATGCTGACCCCGTTGGTCCCGTCCGTGGCTTTCCCATCCGCAGTGACTTCTTACGGTCTAAGACCCATAGTGACCGTCTCTTGCTGATTGGCGAAGCGATTGGCCTCGTGAATCCGCTCACTGGCGAAGGGATTGACTACGCAATGGAGTCGGCAGAGATCGCCACGCACCATCTTCTGCGGGCGCTGAGTGACAATGAGTTCTCCAAAGCCAGCTTCGCCGCGTACGATGCTGAACTCCGCGAGAAATATGGCTGGTTGTTCAAATTCTGTGAAACCGTGCTGAATAAAGCGCTGAATAAAACCGCGCTCAATACGCTCGTGACTGTTGCCAAGTGGAAGCCAAATCTCAAAGAATTGTTCTCTGACATTGTGCTGGGCACAGGCGATTTTGAGACGCCGGTGACGCGCCGCCAGATTTTGAAAGAAGCGCTCTGGGGCTGACCATTTACAAGCCCAAATGCCGTAAACCCCTTAACGTCCGCAATTTTTCATTAGCTATAAAAAAACACCACGCCTCACAAGAAGAGTGCGTGGTGTTTTTATTTTAGCGTTCTGACTCAGTACCAGAACACCTACCCCTCTCCTCACATCGCACCCCAAAACTGTTTCAAATCCGTCAGTTTTATTGTTAGAAATCAGTTTCATACTATCTATACAGATACTGAATAGGTAGAAGTGTCTGATGATTTTTGGCTGCTATAGCCACGGTAGGTAATTGGAATGAACGGTAAACGTAAAGGTTTTGTAGGTCTATTTGTATTTTCTCTTTTTTGCATGTTGTGCCTGGTTGTCACACTTGCAGTTCAACTTACTTCTGAAAAAGAACTTTCTGTCACAGGCAATCGCATCTGGTTAGATATCAATTCAAACGGTATCCAAGATGCTGGTGAATGGTCCATCACTGGTGTAACTGTCAATCTCTATAAAGTTGAGGACAACGGCAGTTTTTCAGCAGTCTCTCAAGCAGTGTCCGCCTTAGATGGCACGTACGCATTCCCGCAAGAATTGGTGCTGACCCCAAACACGCAATATGTACTTCGGTTGGACAACCCACAAGACTATGTCTGGGGCAACCCAATGGGATATGAAGATGGTGCCACCAACTACTGGTTAGATGCCAATCTGTCTGATCTCTACACGGTGCCGGTTTTGGATGACAACGTCGCCATTGAAGATCAGGGGTATCCTAGCGTTTATTTCACAACCACCATGACAGCAGCAGTTGCAACCGATCTACACTTCGGGTTGATCTATCAATGTAGCTGTAACCAAGCAACTGTGGCGCAACAAGCCCCAACTGTTCGCGGCACTGTCGTGAGTGCCAGCTTGGCTGACATTACCCCGCAAACACAAGACGAAACATCAGACATTGAAATTGGCAGCCGCGTGTGGTTTGACCGCGACTTAGACGGTGTGCAAGACCTTAGCGACTGGTCTATTCCACATGTGACCGTGAGCTTGTATGAACATCAAGACACTGGCAAGCCAGTGAAGATTGCCTCTACGCAAACAGACCTCGCTGGGTTCTACTACTTCAACGACCTCAATGTCGAGGGCGGTTTGCAAGCAGACGCCATTTACGAAGCGCGCTTTGACAATCCTGCAGATTACGCAGAGTTTGGCCCATTGCACAAAATGGGTGCAACTATGCCCATGCTCTCGGAACAACGCCTTATTAGTTCAGACGCAATTCAACATGAAGACCACTTGAGTGTTTACGTTCAATCGGACCAAGACTCACAGTATATGTACAGCGCTGGTGTCTTGGAAAAAGACTCAATCTGTGACTGCGACGACTTGTTCGCATCTGGCAAAACGGCTGCTCAAAATGCTTATATTTGGAACAGTATTGAAATCAAACCACAAATTCGAGACGGTGAGCTTGTCTTTGATGTGCTCGGCGTCAAGCTAGATGGCACCAGCGTGATGCTCAGCAGCAGCGAACAAAAAATGCCAAAGCAAGTGCGCGACTACTTCGTTGCGATCTCTGAAAACGTCGCGCCAGAAGAATTAGCGCAAATGGCAGAAGCTGTTGCCCAAACGACCGCAGACGTTGTAAGTAATCCAGCAGTTGCAGCAGTCCCTGCAACACCAACTGTTGCAGACAATGCGGTTGAGCCGCTCCCAACCCCAGCAAACACGACAGCCCCTACGGTCGCACCTACCCCGGTCAATGCATCATCTGACCCAATCCAGTCTTTTGAGGCAGGCGCAAGCCCTGACCCGGTAACAGGTCAAGCCGCGGACAATCAAAGCGAACGTAACGTTCCTGCGGCGCCTGCACCTGAAAACAATGGTCCTACCGCAAACAACACAGAAGCACCAACCACATCTGACCCAGTTGAAGATGTTACAACTCCAGTAGCACCCAATGCAGGTCCAGTCAACGCAGCAGCAACAGCAGATACAGCACCGGATGTAACGCCTGATAGCGAGACTCCCACGCAAGACCAATCTGTTGAGGTCACAGAAACACCTGAACTCACAGAAGACGCTGTAGATCCCACAGACGATGACAATGTAGATAACGCAGCCAATGACAATGGCCGCGGCAACGACAACAATAACGGTGCTGACAATACCCCTGACACTGACGACGACGTAGACAACTCAGGCAACGG
>JAHDIM010000367.1 GCA_020630805.1 Anaerolineales bacterium | reverse complement strand
AACCATCCCTCTGTATAATGACCGCACCACACACAGTAACCAAACAGGAATAGACCAATGCCAACTCTCCAAGCCAATGGCGTGCAACTCCACTACAAAGAATACGGGGCCGGTGACGAAACCATCGTGTTTTCGCACGGCTACCTGATGAGCCTTGAAATGTTCGCCGCGCAAATTGAGGCGCTCAAAGACCGTTACCGCATCATCGCGTTTGATCATCGCTGTCATGGCGGCAGTGAGGTCGTCAAAACTGAGTTTGGCATCTATGACTTAGTCGCTGATGCCGCGGCCTTGATCGATCAGTTGGTAGGTGGCCCCGTGCATTTCATTGGGATGTCTACAGGTGGGTATGTTGGCGTGCGCCTGATGGTCAAACGCCCTGACCTGATCAAAAGCGCGGTGCTGATTGATACGGGCGGTGGCGGTGAAGATCCCGCAGGGCTCCGGCAATACAACCTGATGCTGGCAGTCGTGCGCTGGCTGGGTGTACGTCCCGTCTTTGGTCGCGCGGTCCAAATGTTGATGGGTGAACCTTTCCGCACAGACCCAACCCGCAAGGACGAATACGAGATGTGGAAACGCTACATCTTTGGCTTAGACAACATTGGCCTTTTTCGCTTTGGGAAAGCGATCTTTTACCGTGACTCTGTGCTGGATCAACTTGAAGATGTCCAGATTCCAGCCTTGGTCATTGTGGGTGAAGAGGACATCCCGACACCCGTTGCCACAGCCGAGGCGCTTGCCGCAGCGCTGCCTAATGCCACGCTGACGACCATCCCCAATGCGGGCCATACGTCGCCAGTAGAAGCGCCAGCGTTAGTCACCGCTGCGATTGTTCGCTTTTTGGGGTAAAACGGGAACATCTATTACACAAATAGTTAAGGTAGGCTGAGCCTGTCGTCCGCAGGTAAGGCTTCGCCGCTAGCCGAGTTGCGAGTGTAATCACGCCCGGCTTCGACAGGCTCAGCCTACTCAATGGGTATAGTTGTATCTCCCCCTACCCAACCAGAAACAACTGCTGACTCGGCAACAGTCGCCCAAACTTCATTTCCCCTCCGACCAAATAGAGCCTGCTCACCACATATAAACATGCAATGCCAATCACTGAGCCGTTTTGGGCTGCCCAGTAGATGACGCCGACGTGTAGCAGCACGACAACAATCAACCCTAACAGGTGCAACAGATGTGGTGTCGCGCCTTGTTGTTCATCAGACTGCGTTGTTAGTGGCTGCATGTCTTTCAGCGTCATGATGTAGCTGAGACCCGCAATCACCGGCACGATGAGTGCGAGCAAGACAAACTCAGGAGTCACCTGCGCCAGCGCAAACAAGCCCGTCAGCAGCATGCTCGTTAGCGTTGCCACAATGATGATAACGGGCAGCCCGCGGGCGCTGTTTCCCGTGCTTTTGAACCAACTAAACGCGGTTTGCAAAAGCGCTTTCAGCCAGATAAATAAAGCGCCAAGCATCAAAATTCGGAGTGAATACAGCGGTAAGGCAAGCCGTTGGACAAGCAAAACCACAGCAGCCATTGCGAGCAGACTGACCGCGCCGCGTAGCAATAGCAGTTGATTGAGTTGCAGCGGACGGCGCAGCACCGTTGTAAAGACTGCGTCTAAACACAGAGCTGCCAGTTGGAAGACTGCCAGCGTTGCCAGCAACTGTCGAAATGCTGGCGCTGGTAAAAGATGCAGCGCGACTAAGAGTGCTATCAGACTGCAGAGTCGATACAAATTGGTGCTAGAGATGGTGTTGCCAAACGTTGTGAGTGAAGGTGTTGTGTTCATGATGGGGGTACCGGAATGAATTAGAAACAGCTTTGGAGGAACGCTTTGGCGCTAGTCATTGCCGTCTTCGGCGTTCGCGTCGATTGCGGCAGCGCAAAGTCAAACGCATTTGGAGCGCTGGATACGTGCAAGAGCTTTGAAATCTGGTTGTAGCTGATGAGTGCTAACAGCGGATTTACGTCATTAATGACGTTGGCGCCGCCCAGCCACCAATCGCTTTGACCAGCGGTAGTGCCTTGCCCAATGAATAGGTCCACTTCATAGGTCTGCATACCAACGGCAAAGGTGACGACTACGCCATAACAAAAGTTCAATTCTGCGGCGAGTGCGCCATCCGCTGCGGTGGTCATAATATGCAGCGCGTCTTCGCAGGTGCCATTGAAGTCAGTGGCAACATCGGCAGATGCGGCGTGTTCACAGTGAGTCGTGAGCGTCCAAGCCGTGCCATCGTGTGTAACCGTGACAGGTGGTGTGTCTGATGATGATTCCTCACCAGCGTGAAAGGAGCGCGCCATGTACTCAACAGTTGTGATCATGGCACCGGTGAGGGTAAGGGTGTGTTCGTGTGTTTGCATACTGTGGCTCTCTTCTAAACAGGTCAGCGTTAGTGAATTTGGCGGGACTGCCGCTGTACCTACAACTATATGGATGGGGCAGTAACAAAGCGTGAACGGAGCGTGAACACCTTTGATCTATATCCGCAATTCTGCTAGCTAAACCTTGCGAATCGGTGTCATCCCGCGCACGAACGAGTAACCGTGATTATGAAATCTTGATGGCGTGAGCGGGATACATTCGACTTCGCTCAGTACAAGTCTCATTGCAATTGTTGGCTGTTTCATGGCTTAGGTAATGAAGAGATCCCAGACGCCGAGCCAGACGGGTAACTATTGTGTGCGTCTAACGTGTCTGGGATGACACTTATGCTGTCGTTTTAGCTAGCAGAATCGAGTTCTGAATTTATTTGTAAGAGTTTTCAAAACACTTCCTATTGGATTGCGCCTTCCCCAATCCCCTTCTGTTTGATTATTGAAATAAATTTATAATTTTGGTAATGGTTACTTGCTGTAAAATTTGAGTATTCAAATCAAAATGTAAGGTGATGGGAAGTCGCCTGTGATTTGTAATTTAGTGTGCCCTCTTGCACACGCATCGCTGTAACCAAAGCTGATACCAAAAGAATTTGTAATTGATCCAGCTCTCTTTATTTGGAACCCCACATCTAAAGGTCGATTCTGAGCCGCAACAGATTCGGACGCAGAAGGCGTTTGCGCTTTTTATTTACTTAGTCGTCACGCGTGATGTCCATAGCCGCGCGGCGCTGGCGACGCTGTTTTGGCCTGCGGTCGATAAGGCGCGTGCGAATGGATCGTTACGGGCGGCGCTGCGGGCGATCCGCGCCACGGTTGGGGATGCAGCCTTAGACATCACACGCCAAACGGTACAGGCGACTGATCATGTCACGACGGATGTTGAGTCCTTCCAAGACTTGGCCAGTCAAGACACCTTGGCCGCCTTAGAAGCCGCCCAAGCGCTCTACTCTGCCCCTTTTCTAGATGACTTCACCCTGCCAGACTGTCCCCGTTTTGATGACTGGCAGCTCTTTACAACCCGCGCTTTAGCTCAACTTCACGTCCAAACCCTGCAACAGCTCATCGAGCGGCATTCTGAGGCGGAGCGTTGGGCGCAGGTCATTCCATACGCCCAAAAGTGGATTGCGTACGACATGCTCTGCGAGCCGGCCTACCGTCATCTGATGTGGTCTTACGCCCAGCAAGGCCAGCAAACCGCAGCCTTAGAGCAGTACGACCGCTGCCGCGCGGTTCTCAGCAATGAACTCGGGGTGGATCCGAGTCCAGAGACCAAAGCGCTGTATCACCAAGTGGGCTCGGGCGATTTTCTCAACAATACGCCGCAGACGCCGCCCAGCACAGACGCACCGCGCCACAATTTACCGAGCGCCGTTTCGGCTCTGATTGGCCGGACAGCAGAGCTTGAAACCTTGCATACGACTTTGCAAGAAAACCGCTTGGTGACCATTTTGGGACAAGGCGGCATTGGCAAAACGCGCCTTGCCGTTGAAGTGGCGCATTTGCTGCGGCCGCA
>JAHDIM010000366.1 GCA_020630805.1 Anaerolineales bacterium | reverse complement strand
TAACACTCGTTGTAGTTTTCAACGGCAATCTTCCAGTTGGCATTCAAATGCTTGGTGTGGTGATAGGTGTACACCAAGTCATCAATGCCCGGTGCCAGCTCACGGATGCCAGCTTCGACTTCAGGGTAGGTCTCGCTGATTGAAGGGGCGTCATTATCTAGATTGATAAAGATAAAGCCACAGAACACTTCCACTTGAAACTGCGAAATGCAGACTTGGCTTTTATCAAAGCCTTCAATTTGCTCAGAGCCACGCGCCGAACGCAGCTTACCGTCGGTTTCAAATGACCACGCATGGTAAGGACAAACGATCGCTTTCTTATTCCCGCTTTCGTCTTCCATGAGCTCATGAGCGCGGTGCGGGCAAACGTTGTAAAAGCCGCGAATGACGCCATCCGTGCCGCGCATCACAATCAGGCTCTGATCGATCAACGTCAGCGTGAAATAGTCACCATTATTGGCAACCTGTGACTGATGCCCCGCGTAAATCCAATTGCGGAAGAAAATCTTTTCTTTCTCTTCCTCGAAAATATCGGCTTTGATGTAATACTTCGGATCTAGTGCTCGTTCCATTTCCTCTCCCTTCGGGAAGTAGAGAGTGAGAGTACCGCGCTTCGCGCTAGAGTAAGAGGTCTGCAGGCCATAAGCCACGGCTTGCGGCTAACTAGCCTCTTTACTCTTTCTCTCTACTCTTACTTCAAGTCCTTGATAACGCTCTCAATAATGTCTAACCCTTCGTGCAGCAAGTCTTCAGTGATGATCAGCGGGGGGCCGACGAAGATAATGTGTCCTTTGACCAAGGTGCTTAGGCCGCGTGCCATGAGCATTGGTTTGAGTTTTGCCTGTAATTCAGCGGCAATCGGCGTTTTGGCATTGCGGTCAGAGACCAGTTCAATGCAGCCAAACAGTCCAATATTGCGCACATCGCCGATGATGGCATGGTCCGCTTTCATCTTGGCAAACCGTGCATCCACAATTGCGCCCATCTTGGCGGCGTTTTCAATCAGGTTTTCTTCGTGATAGACCTTGATGCAAGCAGCCGCTGTCGCACACCCTAGCGGATGACCGTTATACGTCAAACCAGCCCAGAGTTTTTCAGCATTCAGCTTTTCCATAATGCGATCTGAAACTGCAACGGCACCCAATGGCACGTAACCATTGGTCAAGCCTTTTGCCATCGTGATGATGTCTGGCACAACGTCGTAATGCTCACAGGCAAACCATTTTCCGGTGCGCCCAAAACCAACCATGACTTCATCGCAGACCAGCAAAATGCCAAATTCATCACAGAGGTCACGCACACCTTTGAGGTAACCATCCGGCAAGCTATGGTATCCACCACCGCTACCAGCAACGCTCTCCAAGAAAATAGCCGCAATACTGTCTTTGCCTTCCCACTCAATCAGATAACGTAAGTGATCCAGCGCATGGGCAGCCAAATCCTCTTCAGCAACGCCGTGTGGTGGACGGTAGCTAAACGGATCTGGGAAGTGCACGACGCCCGGAATCCCCGGCTCAGCTGGCGTCCGCCGATTGTCACCCGTCAGTGAGATCGCGCCCATGGTTGCGCCGTGGTAAGACCGGTACTTCGCCATCAGTTTGGTGCGACCCGTAAAGAAGCGCGCAAACTTGATCGCGTTTTCATTGGCATCGGCACCGCTAGTTGTGAAGAAAACTTGGTTGAGGTCCCCCGGCGTGACTTCAGCAATCGCGCGTGCGGCTTCTGACCGCGACTCGTTGGCAAAGCCAGGGTGAATGTAACAAAGCTTATCTGCCTGTTCTTTCAGCGCAGCAATCACAGTTGGATGCTGATGCCCCAAATTCAAATTCACCAAAGCAGATGAAAACTCCAGATAACGGTTTCCATCTGCATCCGAAAAGTACATGCCAGCACTTTCGTTGATGACCTTCGGATTCAACTTATCGTTGACTGACCAACTGTGAATAACGTGGCGTTTGTCGAGTTCTTGGGTGTTCATAGGTGAGAGTTGAAAGTTGATAGTTGAACTCTGACAGCCACTTGGGTAAAGCCCAACTGTCAACTCTCAACTATCAATGCGTCACAAGTTACTTATCGCCTTATTCACCTTGTCCGCCGCAACCATCATCTGCTGCGCTAACAAATGCCGGCTGGCTTTGTCTTTGAAGCGGAATGAGGGGGCACTTAGGTAAATCGCGGCGGGTTGTCCTTCCTCTAGCGATGTGAGTGGCACTGCAATGGAAAGCAGACCGTTTTCTAATTCGTCGTGTGTCCAAGCAATGTTGGTCCGACGAGCAATCTCAATTTCTTTTTGCATCACATCTAAGCGGGTAATGGTGCCAGATGCAACAGCTTTGGGTTGGCTTGAAAAATAATCTGCGACGGCTTGGGGTGTCCAATGTCCCATCCAAAGTTTCCCGCTGCTGGTGGCATGCAAGGGGAAGCGTTCGCCGGTCCAGTCGCGAATTTGCACATTATGTTCACCCGGTATTTGGTAGAAGACGATGCACTCATCCCCTTCTTGGCGCGTTAGTCCAACGGCTTCTTGCGTTGCCGCTGCGACTTCAGTCAGATAAGGCTGCGCGATGCTGACCAAACGCTCCGTCCAAGGTGCGCGGTTAGCAAGCGCAATAATCTGCGGCCCAATAAACACAGCGCCTTTGGATCGTTCCACCGCTCCCACATGCTCTAGGGTGCTAATGAGGCGTGAGACTGTGCTAATGTGCAACCCAGTCTTCTCAGCAACCGCGCCAACACTCGCGCCATCCTGTTGACTTTGGATGGCACGCAAGATGTCAAATGCGCGGGTAATGGACTGAACCTTCTGTTTCATAATGTGAAAATTATCACGTTGTAAAAACAGTATATGAAGTTGTTTAGAGAATCGGTGTGGAGAAATCGAGGAGGAATGGTTGTGAGTTTGCTGATTTAGAGCGCCACATCACAATATGACGCTCTAAATCGGCGCTGACATTACAAATTAGACTGCTACCCGAGGAAGTCGAGTTTCACAATCTGAAAATGCAACGGCTAATTTTGTGCCGTAACAGTGAGCCGACACAAAATTGTGTTGTTCGTTTCAAGGTCTGGCCCCCAAACAAACTCAGCGCTTGGATCCCAATTGATGTCGTCGTACCCAATTTTTGGATCAACGGCCGTAGCCGAGTGAATAGTGGTGTCAGTCCAACTACTGTCATCAAAGTCTGCTGCTTTCCAACCGTCTGGTTCTGGCTGGTCGTCAAACCCACAAGGCGCAGATCCAGCAACCGGATCTGAAGCGCTTTCGCATGACTTATCTAACGGCGCAGTATTAATCACCTTACATGTGAACGCTGAACTAGTCACAGCAACCAATGCCCCCGTGTCGGTATCGGTCAATTGCATAATGAAGCCACCGTCGCCCATCTGTTGGCGGTTCGACCCGATATATTCCAAGCCAGTGTCATTCTCTTTGTAGTCTTTCAACACAAAATTGAGTTGCAATGGATAAGCGGCACTAAAGGTCACCGTTTCAGAATTGAAAGATCTCTCCGTCGTGATTGAAACACTATCTTCCAAAATAAGCTGGTCTTCCAAATAAAAGGCAAACCAGTTGTCTGCCCAGCCATCTAGCTGAAAGTTATGTATGGTCGCTACAGTAGGCGCTGGCTCAGGTGTGTGAGTCGGCATCTCTGTTGGGATCTCAGTCGGAGCAGGTGGTTCGGTTGCTGTTGGCACCTCAGTTGCGTCAATGACCTCTTCAGGTGTCTCCACATCTTCGGGTTCACTGTTTTCAACTTCAGACTCAGTACTGATGACCACTTCAGGCTCCGGCAAGTCTTCTACATTGCTCTCTGGAATTTCAGCCACGACCTCTTCCGGCGCAACTGCGTTACCACCGCAGGCAGCCAAGACAACCATGACAAGACCCAGTAGCATAACTAGT
>JAHDIM010000365.1 GCA_020630805.1 Anaerolineales bacterium | reverse complement strand
ACTGACGATGCAGCCGAAGAAGCACGGGAAGAAGCTGCACTGACAAATGGTGAAGCACAAGCGCTCAATCCGCCATTAATTACGAAGCAAATCTTGACCGAAGGACAACTAGTAGACAGTATGGTAGCGGTTCGCGGGGAAACGGTTGTCTATAAGATTACTGTGACAAATCCAAACGATGCCAGTTTAGGGAATATGGTCGTCGTAGATAAATTAGCCGCAGAGCTCACCTATATTACCGTCGCACCAGACGCCGCAGACGTGACTTGGGACGCGACAAATCGGTTGTTCGCATACCCAATTACAAGTTTGGGGCCAAATGAAAGTTTAGAAATTATGCTGTCAGTCGTCGTCGGAGACGCGGTTGGCATCGGGAACAAAGTCGCAAATGTTGCCCGACTCGGCATAGGAGATACACAAGTATCTTCCGGCACAACGCAACTAACCATTGTGCCAGGGGAAATTCCAAATACAGGAGATAGTTTGATGCAAACCTTACAGTCTATGTGGTTAGAGGCGCTCTTATTGACGCTCTTTGTGGCGGGCTTAGTGCTAGGGACACGGCGGGCAATTCGCTTATTTGACCTCTAGTTATAGTCTTCTTCACCATCTCAAAAAGGCTTGGCGCACGCCAAGTCTTTTTGATTTTCATTCTCAAAAGTCCTTATTAATCAACAACTCATCTTCAGCTAAAGAATTCTAAAGTTTCTGGATTCAAACCAAAAAATTAGCCTTTGTTGGTATTCCAAACCGTTATGTACCAATGCCAACGTAATTCTTACTGGTTTGGAACGCAATTAATATGGACATTCTCTGTCAGGGTTACTAACATTACAGATATTCGTACGGACAAAAGTAACAGGGTCCTTACATCCAATGTCTCAATATTTTATTAAGTTGTACCTGATTGGGTGGCCGCAAGAAACACCACCAGAAACTCCACCATCATTTTTTGGATCATTACTAGACTTCCTAGTTCCTGGTATTGCCATTTTGTTATTGATGGGCGCGCTTGTCTTAGCCGCCATGCAAATTATGGAAATGACGAACCGAAAATGACCGTCAAATGTTGGCATTTTTCCTCCAAAATTTACAACAAGTAGTCTCGGCTTTGCTGTTATCATTTCCCGCAATGACCGTCTGGGCCGGGGAACCATAGAGGGATTCAGGGAATGACAACCTTTAATATAGCGATCGTTGGTGCTGGGCCTAGTGGCTTCTATGCTGCCGATCATCTTCTTAAACAACGCGACGACATCGCGATTGATCTATTCGATCGTTTGCCGACACCTTTTGGGCTAGTACGGTATGGCGTTGCGCCAGATCACCCAAAGATCAAATCCGTTACAAAAACGTATGCGCGAACGGCAAAAAGGCCAGAAGTTCGGTTTTTTGGCAACGTCAATATTGGCACGGACGTAACGAGGACGGACTTAGAAGCACACTATCATGCAGTGATTTACACAACCGGTGCGCAGACGGATCGGATGCTGAACATCCCTGGCATTGATCTTGATGGGAGCTATGCGGCTACTGAATTTGTCGCTTGGTATAACGGCCATCCTGACTACCGTGACCATCAGTTTGATCTGTCTGTTGAGCATGCCTATGTGATTGGTGTTGGGAATGTGGCATTAGATGTGGCGCGTATTTTGCTTCGCACGCAGGAAGAACTCCAAGCAACAGATATTGCCCAACATGCCCTAGAGGCACTTGCTAAAAGCAATATCAAACAAGTGACGTTAGTGGGACGCCGAGGCCCAGCGCAGGCTGCATTTACCTTTTCTGAACTCAAAGAGTTGGGCGAATTGGCTGGCGCAGATTTCATCATCGATGCCGCCGATATGACCCTTGATCCGGTTAGTCAAGCCGCGGTTGAAAAGAACAAGAAATCACGCCAAAAATATGAGCTCATGGCAGAAATGGCCCAGCGTGAACCAACCGGTAAGCCAAAGCAGTTGTTTCTCAAATTTTTGCGCTCTCCGTCTGAATTGAACGGCGATGAAGTTGGTCACGTGAGTGGTATTACGCTAGAGCGGAACGACCTCATTGAAGCGCCAGATGGTCGCTTAAGAGCCCGTGGAACTGGATACACCCGCACGTATCCGGCAGGCTTAGTGTTACGCTCTATCGGCTATCGAGGCGTCGCTGTGCCTGATATTCCATTTGATGAAAAGTATGGAATTTTGCCAAATGTAGCAGGGCGCGTAGGATCTGCAAATGCGCCTGTGATTGGGCACTACACCGCTGGCTGGATCAAACGTGGGCCGTCTGGCGTTATTGGGACAAACCGCCCCGATGCTGGCGAGACAGTCAAAATGTTGTCTACAGATTTAGATGCTGGTACGCATCTCTCTCCTTCAGAAGACGACATTACAGCCTTATTGAAAGCACGTAATGTTGACTTTATTGACTGGGATGCCTGGGAGCGTTTAGACGCTGCAGAAGTTGCAGCCGGTGAATCCTCTGGCCGACCCCGGATCAAAGCAACTACAGTCGCAGAGATGCTGACGCTTGCGTCTGAATAAGTATTTCTAAAGACAGTAGCGTTTCAAACTGAGGCGCTACTGTCTTTCCTCTACTTGCTGACGTAAGTCAGCCTTCATTTCCTCGGGCAATAACCGCCAATCGATATCGAGTTGTGCCCCACGAATTGCCCAAAGCATAATTAAGTTGACTTGTTCCGCAAAAACTTGTCTTAACGAAAGATAGAGATCGACTGCATCGGCTGCCATAATTTGGTCGGTAGTCGTGTAACCAATTTGTGCAAGTTTCTCTGCGCTTTTAGGGCCTAAATTAAGCAACCTTGCAACTGACTGTATATTTGTCATAATTACCTCATTATGGACGCAATCTCAAACTATTTGACCGATAGTGGTCTGCCCATTGAAATCATGCTGCGGGTCATCCAAACCGTAGTTGTGATCGGTGTGCTTGTAATTGGCCGTCGTTTGCTTCAGCGTGTTATTAATAATCGCGTTGATGAAGTTGAATGGCAATACCGAGGGGCAAAAACACTCGACTACACAATTTTTATTATCGGGATTTTCCTCATCGGTCGCATGTGGTTTCCAGGATTGGAAGATGTTGCAACGTATTTGGGGTTGCTTTCTGCTGGGGTTGCGCTCGCGTTACGGGATCCAATTACAAACCTGGCAGGCTGGCTATATTTGATCTCAAAGCGGCCATTTGCACTGGGAGATCGGATTGAAGTGGGGAACCACGCTGGCGATGTTGTAGACAGCGGGATCTGGGATTTCACGTTGCTTGAAATTGGCAACTGGGTAGACGCAGAACAAAGCACTGGCCGGATTATTCAAATCCCGAATAGCGTGTTGTTCACGAGTCCAATTGCGAATTACACCAAGGGGTTTACGTATCTTTGGAATGAAGTGCCGGTGCTCGTGACATTTGACAGTGATTGGAAACTCGCTAAGCGTATTTTGCTGGACATTATTGAACGACACGACCATATTTCGTCTGAAGCCCGCGAAGAAGCGCGCCATACCGCTCGTCGCTTGATGATCCGCTATCGGACGCTTTCACCAACGGTGTATACCAATGTGGAAGCCAGCGGAATTGAACTGACCATGCGTTATATTTGTAAAGTGCGCGAACGTCGCACAACAACCCATGAACTATGGGAGCAAATTTTGACTGCGTTTGAAAAAGAGCCCAGCATTGACTTGGCCTATCCTTCTCAGACGTTCTACGTGAGCCCACTTGCTGACGAACGCAAGCCCACTGGAGCGGGAGATGTCGCCGGATTGACATAGCCATATCGAAGTAGCAGTAACAAAAAAACAGGCGCAGTAGGCGCCTGTTTTTTATTTCGACTTTAATGCCTAGAATCGCTAGTCACTAATCAATTGTGATTGTCACCGAGGCACCTGGCTCAACTGCTACACCATTCGC
>JAHDIM010000364.1 GCA_020630805.1 Anaerolineales bacterium | reverse complement strand
ACGATAGCGAGTTACTCTGTGTTTTGGAGTCAACCGCAGAATTGCTTCACGCACTAGACTATAAAAGCCGAGCAAGGCCCGGCTTTATGGAGGAGAAGAATGAAAATAGCCGAGCTACATCAACGTATTAGTTTGATGCAGCAGCCGAATTCCACGAGATTGAAATTACCTGATTGGCAGCCACATTGGTCAATGTTTGACTGCGGCCATCAGGTAGCGTGATTTGTATTTCAGCAACGTTCGTTGCAGTTCCAAGACCTAGGTGACAGCGTGGATCTTCAGAGGCAAGATAACTGCTGCCTACATACATCTCACGATACAGTTGCGTGCCGTCCGCAAGCGTTGCTTTGACCACAGCGCCTGCGCTGTTGGAGTCACCTGCAACTTGTAACCAATTGTTGCCCGCGCTTTCATTGCGCAGTAACGTCAGCGGCCCTGCAATGCTCGCAATGGCGACGTCTAAATCACCATCGTTGTCAAAGTCAGCAACGGCACTGCCACGGCCCAAAACTGGGCCAAGAGCTTCTAAGCCAATGGCCGCACTCGCCTCAACAAATTGCCCAACTTGTCCTTGCGCAGTCTGATTTTCATAATACTGCGCCAGCATTTTGTCAGAGACAATATCCGTCACTGGAATACCACCATTGATAACAATCAGATCCAGATCTGTGTCGTTGTCAAAGTCGGCCCAGGTTGTCCCCCAGCCGGTCCAGCCAACGCCTAAGTCTGGGATACCCACCGTTGTGGCAGCATTCGCGAAGGCGTCTGCGGCGGTATTTTGATATAGAGAGTGCAACTGCGCCCCCATATTTGTAATAAACAAGTCTGGCTGTTGATTGTTGTCAAAGTCACCTGCACTAACTCCCATGCCACTGTTGGTGTCCGCAATGTTGGCATCGGCCCCAATTTCGGTCAGTGTGAAGCCCAGCGCATTATCAGCAGCGTCATTGCGATACAAGCGATTTGGATTAGTGTCGTTGGCAACGAAAATATCTAAGTCACCATCGGCGTCAATATCAGTAAGCGCTGCACCTAGACCGTATTCCAAAGCATCAGCTTCGAGACCAACGTCTGCACTGACTTCGATGAACATCGGAATACCGTCAGCACCAACGCCCTGATTGAGGTATAGCAAGTCTGGCAACCCTTCGTGAGTATTTGGGAAGCCCATGTCTGGCGTTTCAAACGGCCGGTTTAGATTGACATACCCTGCGACAAATAAGTCCGGCAAGCCATCGGCATTGATGTCACCAACGTTCGCCGCAGTTTGCCAGCCATACGCATCGACGCCAGCGACGGCAGCAACTTCTGCGAAGGTGCCATCGCCTTTATTCATCAGCAGCAGATTGACCCGCGACGTTGTCACATAGATGTCCGTGTTGCCGTCCTGATCAAAGTCAGCAGCGACACAGCCATTGCCACGAACGGCGAGGTCTGTGCCAGTCGCCTGACTAACATCTTCAAACGTTCCACCGACGTTACGGAACATCGCATTGGTTGGCAGACCGTCACCATTTTGAAGTTGTCCGGCTTCCGCTGTTGCGTACGAATTGACGACATATAAATCTAGCCAGCCGTCGTTGTCATAGTCTAGCCAGCATAAGCCGCCGCCCATCATTGCGACGGGGTCGCCGGAGACACCCCAGCGAAACGCGCCGTGTTGAAAGTCTAGTCCGACCTCTTGGGCAACGTCTGTAAATGTCAGTGGCACCACGTCTACAGTCTGCATGCCTGGCGCAATGTAGCCGCCGCAGGCTGTGAGTAAGACAGATGCGAGAATGAAGAGATACCGTTTCATGATTTGGTTTCTTAGTTGGTTAGTTTGTATGTTGGTTGGTAAATGTCTCTGTGCTAACGCACTAGCAAACCAGCCAACCCACCAACTATCAAACTACCTACGCAAGGCCTGAGTTTTCGCGACTACGGCGTGAGAACGAGTCAATCAACACAGCAGCCAACAGCACAAGCCCGTTCACCACAAACTTTGTCCCTGAGGCGAGCCCCAGCAAGCCCATGCCGTTTTCAACGGAGGCAATAACCAATGCACCAAGCAATGCACTTGAGACCCGGCCAGAGCCACCAAACAAACTAGTCCCGCCGATCACGGCGGCGGCAATGGCATTCAGGAGCAAGTTCCCGCCCCCAGCGTTGGTATCGACCGAGCGCAGGCGTGAGGCAAGAATAATCCCCCCAACCCCAGCCATAAACCCAGCAATCATAAAGACGGAAATCCGAATCCGGTCCACGTTGATCCCTGCCCGGCGGGCAGCTTCAGGGTTCCCCCCGACTGCATAAACGTAGCGACCAAAGCGCGTCCGATTGGCAACGAAAGACCAGAAGAGCAAGAAGAACAGCACGATCATTGCCGAAACAGGAACGCCGCGGTCTTGGTTGGCATACCAAACAACACCTAGCAACAATGCTGTTAGCCCAATCACTTCAAATACAGTGACTGCCAACGGCTTGACCACCAGTTTTTGACGCAGCATGGAGGCGCGTTGTCGGAATTGGGTAAAGGCGTAGAACACAATTGCCGCCCCTGCTAGGATCCAACTCCACATGGTTGGGAGATAGCTATTGGCAATTGCCAAGACGATGTCATTTTGGATTACGATTGTGCCCGCGGTCGAGAAGCGGGTGGTCATAATCAGCACCACCCCGCTCCACGCGAGTAGACCAGCAAGCGTCACCACAAACGAGGGAACGCGAGCCTTGGTCACAATAATCCCGTGAATAAGCCCAATGAGGGTCGTAATCAGTAGCGCACCGCCGACCGCCATCCACCACGGCCAGTTGGCCGCTTCTTCACGCATCATGAGGACGGCAAATACGCCGCCTACTGCGCTAACATACGCGACAGACAGATCGATTTCTGCAATCAGCAGGACAAACACAATCCCGATTGAAATTGCGGTCAACCCTGCCATTTGCAGCAGAAGGTTTACAAAGTTTCGTTCGCGGAAAAAGATCCCATCAGATAAAGAACCAAAGATCAAAGCAATGGCAATCAACCCAATGATGATTGGGAATGAGCCAAGGTCACCAGACCGAATGCGGGTCCAGCGTGCGCTGAGATATTCCCCTAACGACTGTTGTGTGGTTGTTGAACTTGCCATCGAATTACTCCTGCATCCCTGGGACGTAGCTCAAATCACCAGCGGTAATAGCGTGCACAATTTCTTGCTGCGTCGTGTCTTTTGGAGAGTACACGCCAATCTGTTGTCCCAAGCGCAATACGGTAATTGCATCTGCGACTTCGAAAATGTCATGAAGATTGTGCGAAATTAGAATGACTCCCAAGCCTCTGTCTGCTAAGCGCTTGACCAAGTTCAACACTTGTCGCGTTTGCGCCACACCGAGTGCCGCCGTGGGTTCATCCAAAATCACGAGCTTAGAGTTCCACATCACCGCTTTTGCCACGGCAATTGCTTGGCGTTGCCCGCCAGACAGTCCCGCTACGGCTTGGCGTACCGAACGAATGGTACTGACCGAAAGCGACTCAAGCGTTTCTAGTGTGGCCTGTTCCATTTCAAGCTCATCCAAGCGGCCAAGCGACTTGGTTTTTTCACGCCCTAGGAACATGTTGGCAACAACATCAAGGTTGTCTGCCAAGGCAAGATCTTGATACACAATTTCAATGCCTAAGTTGGCACTATCTTTAGGATTATTGATGCTGACTGGTTTGCCATCAAAGTAGACTTGGCCTTCATCGTATGGATAAATACCGGCAATCCCTTTGATCAACGTTGATTTCCCCGCCCCGTTGTCACCCACTAAGGCCATTACCTGGCCTGGTGTAACAGAAAAATCAACTTTATACAGCGCCTGAACTGCGCCGAAATTTTTAGAAACGCCTTTCAGCTCAAGTAGCGGCGTATTTGTCATTGGTTCCTCCTGATTCAAATACTTCAGGTTTGTGGT
>JAHDIM010000363.1 GCA_020630805.1 Anaerolineales bacterium | reverse complement strand
CCTGCATCACATTGCGCTTGGAGCCGCTTCCCGACCACCATCATATTTTCGCCCCAGCCAGGCCAGGCCGGGGTCAAAATTGACGGATCTGTATTGTTGAGGTTGGTGAGATTGACATCTGTCCATAACGGTCGATAGGCTGTCCCGAGTGGCTCAAACGAAACAGTTTCAACTGTCATCAACAATGCGAATCCCAAGGCCAGATAGAGCCCCATTTGGCGTGACGCCATGCTGGAGAGCATTACCATCCCAAAGACCAAAATCGGCAAGACGAGCAAGATGACTTGCAAATTGACGTAACGCTTTTCAACGCGGAAATTGGCGACTGCAAAGATAAACATCAAAGCCACTGCAAGGACCATTCCCAATAGAAACGCGGTTTTGCTGAGAGCATTGGCCTCAGCTTGCCAGCGGGGATAGAACGCGACTGTCGCAATCAGCAAAAGCCAGATCACAATGGGAATGTCTAAGACAAAGAAGGTCAGGTAGAACTGGAATTGTGCCCAAAGATGCCCAAAGTAACTGGTCGCGAAGAAGTGCATCAGTGCGTCTTCGCCAGCGCCAGGATCCATAGTGACGATTGGGACGTAAAGCCCAGCTTCCGCTAAGGCTCCAGCTTTTTCAAAGTAGGCGGTGGCGCTAAAGACCCCGACAATACCGTACACGATCGCGACACCAAATAATACGACAGTGACCCACACACCAGCGCGGCTGAGGAGCGCTGTTTTGAGACGCGCAAACCAATTGAACTGCGCAACCCAACCAGAGATGGTTGCTAAGGCTGAGATGCCAACCGTGGTGAGAACGAGCAACCCAAGCAATGTGCCAATGCTAAATTCGGCATAAACGAAGCTAACAAAGCCTGTTGGGTCGGCCCACGGCGAGATGGAGTCTGCTCCCAACAGCAGAGCAGTCAGAAAGGCCCAGACTAGGTGTGGCTCAATGGGTTTTGCAAACATCTCAATTGGCCATCCGCTGAAGTGCTGCACGCGTGCGGTAAGTAGTGCGCCGATGATGCCAATGGCAATGCTCAGGATGCTGGCAACACCGACATGCGTCAAGCTTGCCAACGCCTTTTGAAGTAGTGTCTTCCCCGAGGTTGTAGTAAAAAACGGATATAACCCGCAAGTGAAACTGGCAATCATTAGTACGGGACTAGCGAGGACCTTGTCTTGCGTGGCAAGATACGCTGCGACCACACTCAAATACAGCAGCCAAATATTTTTTTGCCACAAACCAGCCAGAATTAGCGCAATCGCGAGAATACTGAAGGCGACATAGAGTTTGTCATAGGTCGCGGTCTTGAAAGCGATATTGACGGCTGGTAACAGAAAGATGCCATAGAAGAAGACGAGGCTAAAACCTGCTTTTTGTTTTTCTGGAATGACATAACGTACGAGTGCAAAGTGAGCGGCTAAGACTGCAAACGCGGCCGTCACCCAATGCACGGCTTTTAGCAGCGCATACGATTGATACTCTGTAAACCAAGGCAGAAATTTATGATGCGCCGCTGCAACCGGTCCTAAGATGGCATTTGAGGTTCGAAAGGCGGTGTGCCACCACAAGACCAAGCGATTGCCATCGGTCATGTAGAGTGGCTCATTGATGAAGCCCCATTCATCAACCGTCATGAGCTGGGTGTTTTCGCGGATGGAAAAGTAGAGCGGTACGGCGCTGAGTGCTAGCACTAAGAGCCGAATAGGGGCTGCGTCATGGCGCAGCCCCATCCACAAATAGAGACTGTAACTCAGCCAAACGGCAAGAAACGCCCAAAATTCAATGCTATTCATGCTTATGGATTGAGCGTATCCGCGACGCGCCACATATACCAAGAGGCAAGCGACCGATACGGTTGCCACGGTGTGGCTAGTTCACGCATTTCTTTGGGCTTGGGCAGGTCTGCTAATTGAAAGAAGGCTTGCATCCCTTTTTTGACACCATGGTCGCCAACCGGCAGGATGTCTGGCTTGCACAGCGTGGACATTAGAAACATGTCGACTGTCCACTGGCCAATACCTTTGATCGCCGTAAGTTGCTGACTAATTTCAGCGTCTGGTAGCATAGCAAACTGATCTGCGTTGACGGAGCCATCGGTGAAGGCGGTTGCGATATTTTTTAGATAGAGCGCCTTGCTATTCGATAGACCGGCGGCGCGCAGATGATCATGCTCAGTTTCTAAAATCTGAGCGGCGGTAGGAAAGACTCCGTCATAAATAGCTAAGAACCGACCATAAATGGTGCCAGCGGCTTTACCACTCAACTGCTGATACACAATTGCGCGGCACAAGGGCTGTAAGGATGCGGTGGCAGGTTGCCATTCAGGCGTGCCATATTGACTGGCTAGTGCGTCAAACCGTTGATCGACGGCAGTTAGGTGGGCTAAACCGGGTGCAAAATCCATAAAATTTCAGTATGTATTCGCGATCTTCTCGCTACAACTCAGGGACATCTCTTTTCAGCATCATCATTTTGGTCGTGCTGATAATTGCGGCTGCCGCTGGTGGCCTATTCTACTTCCTTCGCAGTAATCCCGCGCCAACGATTGTGACACATTGGCCAGACGCCGATGCGCGTGAGCTATCGGCACGGACGGGCATTGAGGTGCAGTTTGACCAGCCCATGGAGCGCTTGTCAGTTGAAAACAGTCTCATCATCCAGCCGCTTGTTGCTGGCCGTTTTACTTGGACAGATGATGTCACCGTCCGCTTTGAGCCAGATGATAAATGGCCGAGCTACGTGACGGTGGAACTTTTACCAGAAGCTAGGGCGCTCAATGGACAAGCCATTTCCGAAGGGCTGACTTGGACATTTGCCACACATCAGCCACGTGTGGCTTACATTGATACGTCTTCTTCGAATCGCGAACCGGGCGATATTTTTTCGGTGTTGTTAGATGGCACCGATCCGCAGCAAATTACCGAGGAAGAAAGCGGCATTTTGTCGTTTGGGGTGCATCCGTCTAGTGAACGCATTGCGTACACCATTGCGGTACCCGGTAACGCGACTGAGTTGAAGGAGATCAATCTCAACACCAAAGTCGTTCAAATTTTGCAAGTTTGTGCGCAGCAGATCTGTAGTAATCCTTCCTATTCACCCGATGGTAGATGGCTGGCGTATGAACGCCGTACGACCACCAATACTGCGGCGCGGTCTGTGATCGATTTATTGGAGTTGAGTAATCAGACCGTGCGGCAGCTTCCGTTCGAAGACGTGGATTTGTCACAGTCACCCGTGTGGTTAGACAGTGATCGGTTGGCGTTTGTGAATTTGCAGCGTAACGAAATTGGTTGGTATACCCTGTCCACCAATACGTTGAATTATGTGCCAGACTTGGCTCTCGACATGGGGAGTTGGTCACCAGACGGGCTTTGGGTGGTGTATCCCGAAGTGGTCTTGACAGATGCTGAGTTGCCCGACTTAGTCGCAACGCCTACTGCGCTGGTGCCAACGCCAGATCCTGAGAGTGATCAGCCGACCCCAGAACCAACTGTTCAGCCGTTTGTGACCGCTGAAGATGTGGTCAAAACGTACTTGCTGCGGCGCAATGTGCTAACCGACGAAGTGCTTGCAATTTCGCAGTCTGAATTTGTGGAAGACACGGAACCGATTTTCTCTTGGACGGGCGATCGGATTGCGTTTGCGCGCAAGTTTGTCGAGAATGATGTCTGGACGCCAGGACGGCAACTGTGGGTGATGAATGGGGATGGCAGTGGCGCAGTCCAACTCACGGATGAGCCAATATACAATCACGCAAACTTCATTTGGACGCCTGACGACCGCACAATTGTGTTTTTGCGCTTCAACGTCACGGTCGCGACGGCGGCTCCTGAAATCTGGGCGATTGACATTGACGGGGAAAATCTGAGGCAACTGGCACGCGGCGCGTTTAGCCCGCAGTGGATGCCGTAGGAAGATAGAGATAGAGG
>JAHDIM010000362.1 GCA_020630805.1 Anaerolineales bacterium | reverse complement strand
CAGATTTTGTTTTGTCCAGTTGGGCAAGTTCCTCTTGCAACATGTCCAGTGTTTGGACCAGTTGATTGCGCTGCAAGTTATTGCGGACTTGGCCCATCAGTAGCTCAAAAGACAACGCCAATGCCAGTGGCGGAATAGCTGCCGCAAGCCGACCGTTCCATGTCGGCTCGGCATGCAAAATGTTGAACACAATCGAAATCAGCGCAAAGCTGATAATCAGCACCCACGGATAGAGTGTATTTTCGCTAAGCAAGTAAGCCCGTAGCAACGCAAGTGAAAAGACAAACAACGCCCCATCAATCATCAATGGCCACGCCCACGCCAACTGTGGATAAATACCACTCTCTAGCGCGTACGCACGCAACGGCACATAGCTCAGCACGAATGCCAACGCGGCAAGCGCAAACACACAAACTGCCGTAATGCGAGACAAAACGTTGACCATCATTAGTCTGCTAACGGCTCCGTCAGTGGAATCAAGATAAAAGCACCCTCGCCTAGCGCAATATCATGCTTGTGGCCTTCTGGGGTTTCATAAAAAATGTGTGCACTTGCGATGTGATTCACAATGAGCGGAATGCTGCCCAAGCGTTCACCAATTTCCATAATGGTGCGCGGCAAGGGATTTAGAATGTCATCCACGTCTTGCGTGGTTTTGAGTTGAACGCTGGTTGGCTGTGTTTTGTAAGTCATAAGATTTGTTCTGGTTCCGGTGCAAAATAGTGTCACACCTAATGTTGGGTCTTCTGAAAGAATTCAGCACGGGCTTCTCGTTCTTTCTTGCGACGGCGTGAGCGCCGTTGGCGGCAGGTCTCGCTACAGGTGTAAGCCACATAGCGAGACCAAAATTGAACTTCACATTCAGTACAGCACCGTCGCTTTACGCGTTTGGGCTGGCACCGTTACTGGCCACCTCCGGTTGCGGTGGTGCGGTTGGTTGCGCCATCCCTAACGCAACACGCATCTGCTCTGCCATATCTGGATTGCGCAAAATTTCATCTACATCAATCACATGTGGCACGTCTGGTTCTGCTGCGCTGGGCTGTTTTAGATCAAGTAGATCTGTCAGCTTGTCGCGCACAAGTGACCGTAATCCTTTGCTGGGATGGTGCGCTGGCTGAGTGGCAACAATAGGCGTAAACGTCTCTCTGGTCACTGAAGACGTGCTGTCAATAATTAGGCCAGTAGACAAGTTGGCGCGTGCTTCGGCTTGTTCTAACATCGCTTTACCGCGGATTGCGCCAAGTTGCTGCGCAATACGGGGCGTGTTCTCTTTGAGGTTTTCTAAGGCCTTTTCCTCGATTTCATCCAACACGCCTTGTTCTTCCATCTGGCGACGGGTTTTAGGGCTAAAAATGCTAAACAAAATCGCCGCGCCAGAATGGCCAAAGACGGCTAAGGTTAGCAACTGCTGCGCCCACAAAATCTCTTCTGCACTAGGGCTGGCGGCAATGCCTGCAAACATTTGCTGATTGAGTAAGAAAATATTGGCGTTCGCAATAAATGCCGCCACTGTCATTAGCGCAGCGAGACCGCGCTGTAAGCCACCTTCGGCAAAATACAAAAAGGCTAGTAGCCAAGCCAGCATGCCAATATCAAAAGCAGCTAGATAGCCAAATTGGAGCAAGCCAGTGTCTTGCGGAAACATGTTGTCAGCAAAATTCCACGTTGAGCGGCCGCTAATAATTGCCAGCACAATGCCAACAAAAGCAAAAATAATAAGCGCAATTCCTGCGTAGGAACGTTTCATGGGTAGACCTCCTGATTGGGTACTTCTTGGGTGTTTTATCGGGCGAGATTGGTTGATTGATTAGTCGATGGCATCCTCCTCTGGCTTTTCTTCGATGTACTCCAAATAACGGTTACGATCTGTACCGCGCTGCACATCGTGAATACGTTGCTGCAAGCGGTCTAGTTCTTGGCCTGTTGGAGCATTCCATTGCCGCTCAAGGCGAGAAATTAGCAAGCCGCAAGTGTGGGTGTCATCGAGTTGACATTCCAACTCGAATTTTTCAATGTGCGCAGTCACATAGACCACATCGATGTGCGCTAACTGCGCAATCTTTTCTGCACGCGTTTTGGCAATGCCAACCTGAATCAGGGCATTGACAACATCTTGCTGAATTTCAAAAGTCGGAGATTCCGACTTTTCAGAGTTAGTAGTAGTAATAGCTATAGAGCTTTCGCTAGTTGGATTAGTAGTAGTTCTAGTAGTAGTAGTAGGAAAAGTCGGAAAGATTCCGACTTTTTGATCAGAAATCGGAATCTTTCCGACTTTTTCTGACTCTGTAATCGTTGGGATCGTTGATGTAGATAGGGCTAGTTGGGTCTCTATTTGCGGTGTAGGTTCAGCAAGCTGATAGTTTGCAAACGAGAGTTGATGGGCATTAGCAGTGAGCGCATAACGGTGCACACCACCGGATTTTGCTACGAGTTGGTAGTCCAATTCGAGCAAATCAATTGCAGTTGAAACAACTTTGTCTGAGTAATCTGTATAGCGACAAAGTTCCTTTTTAGTTAGCGGTCGCCCCGCGATTAGTAAGGAAAAAATAACCGAGAGCGGACACCCCTTAAGGGCACGGATCATGGCAATGTTCGTGTTCATAAAACATCACATAGCCATATAGTATCGGGCGAAAACATTTGAGACGTTACCTCCTTATTGCGGTAATTTATGTAAATTCAGTTTATGAGTAATGTGTACCGTGTGCCGGAAAAATCCAAATTGGTTCGTTAAACCTTGATCAGAGAGCCACTATTGGCGCTGATTTCGTGTTTTTTCACAATTAAGTTTTAGAGTAGTTTGCGAGATTGGGCCGTAAATCGAACACTTTTTTTACGGAGAATAGAGAATGGAGATTGTTGGTAACAATGCAGATACAGCTACAAAAATGACCAAACAGATAGAAGACTGGGCCATCTTTTTAGCCCTTTCTGTAAGACCTAATACAACGGAATCGTACTTGTACGCGATGAACCGTTTTTATCAAGCAGTACCTAAACCCTCGGCAAAGAAGTACAAGAAGCGTGACATATCGCGGTATCTATCCAATTTGAGATTGACCGGAATTAGCCCTGCATATGTTAAGAACCAGACAGCGGGAATCAAGAATTTCTTCAAATGGGCATTAGGCAAAAAGTCGCCAGCGAAGAACATTCCATATATTCGGGTTCCTAAGAAACCACAGCGTACGATCACACTGGCAGAGATCCAAGATATTTTGAAGCACTTAAGCCCTTATCGAGATTGTGCAGTTCGAAACAAAGTCTTAGTGCTATTACTAATTGATACAGGGTTGAGAGCTTCTGAAGTGTGCAGCATTACAATCGACAACATCGATTTAGAGCGTCGTTGTTTGTGGGTAACGATCAAAGGTGGTTCATTGGGGCTGGCTGTATTTAGTCCTGATACAGCACGTGCCATTCGCGAATGGCTGCCAATTCGCAATAGAATTGCAAAGTCGAATCATCTTCTTGTTAGTAAATGCGGATTGACACCAGGTCATAAAATGACCCCAACGGGGCTACGGTCTAATTGGCGTAATATGTGCAAGCGTATTAATAAAGAGCGTGTCCGTAAAGGAGAACAGCCAATTGCGTTGTTTTCAACACATCCTTTTCGGCGTGGTATGGTTGTTGAGTCCACAAAGCTTGGAGCACCGACACGGTTGGTTCAACTTGCTGGGCGCTGGGTCGACTTAGAAATGGTAGACCGCTACAGCCAAACACTTTCGGCGTTTGATTTTGACGGATATTATCCATCTAGTAAACTCTTTCAAGAAAACGCTTGATTGTTACAAAGCAAAAAAGATCACGTTCAGATATAATATCTGTGCGTGATCTTTATAAAATTTCTCGTGCTGCAGGCTTGTGGAAGGTAATTTTCGCTTCATAAGCGGAATCACTTGGTCGGGGGTTCGACTCCCTCCAGGCCTACACCTTGTTTACAATCAA
>JAHDIM010000361.1:2036-3976 GCA_020630805.1 Anaerolineales bacterium | reverse complement strand
ATATCATCGTCATCAATGATGCCATCGTCATTCAGGTCGTCTGGTTGGCCGTCGCTATTGGCGTCTTGCCACAGTTCGACCCAAATGTTGTCTAACATTGGTTCGCCATCGTCAATGACGCCATTGTCATTGTCATCCTGCCAGACTTGGTTCCCAATTGCGTAGGTTGCTGGGATTGGTGTTGCCGTTGGTTCTGGTGTTGCCGTCGGAACCGGCGTTTCCGTGGGGTCAGGTGTTGCTGTCGGAACTGGCGTTTCTGTGGGGTCAGGTGTTGCTGGAGTGGCTGTTGGTGGCGCTTCCACCGTAGCTGTCGGCGTTGCCGTTGGAATTGTAACGGTCAAACTCGCTGGGTCATGATCATCTTCATCCCCACCGTTCTTGCCGTCTTCATTGACCACATCATCGGTCAGGTTGGCGTCTTCACCGTCTGTATTTTGGTTTTCATCGTCAGGCGTGCTGTCCACGTCAGTTGTAGTCGTGCCACCGTCAGTGTCCGTTGCGTCTGAGATCTCTGCCCAGTTTGTCAGCGCAGTGCCTGTAAACGAACCAGAGATAGCCAGTTCAATGTCAAAACTGACACTGTCGCCGCTGGCAAGTTCGTCTATCGTGAAAGTGCCGTCACCATTGTTGGTAAAGCCAACTGTAGCGGTATTTGTAGTTGTCAGGCTACCTGTTGCGGTGCTGTTGGTTGCACTGTAGGACATATCCGTTGGGATATAGTCTGTTACATCAATATCAAAGGCATTGACGTTGCCTTGGTTGTAGACCGTGATGGTGAACACGGCGGAATCGCCCGGCTCGAATGGACCAGCACTGGTGAGTTCTTGTTGCAGTGCGAGGTCAAACGTTGCTGGGACAAAGCCAAAATCAATGCTGTAGTCATTTTCGCCAGCATTACCGGTCGTGATTTGTACAGTACTGTGATCGGCGCGAAGTGTTCCGTTGTCACCGTCGCTATCATGGGCATCCGTACTGTTGCCACTCGTTGGATGATTACCATTGCTGGCGTAATCTTGCAGTGTGACCAACCTGTTCCCTAAATCTGGATCCGTTAGCAATACACTGACCTGGTAAGTCTCGTTTGGCAAAATACCAGTTGCGCCATTTAAGTTGACATTGGTGTCATTGAAATAATACTCACCAGCAGCGTTTGTCGTTGTCGTGCCGACAAGCGTGTCAGTGTTGTTATACAGATTGACAGTAATATCGGGCAAGCCGCTTTCATTGGGGTCTTGAATCCCGTCGCCATCGTCATCTGCCCAGACGTAGTTACCGATTTCGAGTGGCGCAATGGGAATACAAGAGAACAAATCCACATCCCCACCATTGCCTTTTGGATCGGTATCTCCAGCGACTGGGTCAAATAGGAATTGAATTAAGCTGGTAGATGTTTCGAGTACTTTGCTTGTATTGTCTAATGTGGTGACATCATAACCAATCACACCCCATGTATCTTCCTCGCCTAGGAAATCACCGCCGCTCATCCACAAGATATCGTCGATGCCCCCGCCTGGCACACCATCATATTCATTCCAAGCTACACCACCAGCTGCTGCCGCGTTCATATTGCCATTAAATAATGGCTCTTGTGCAACCGGAGTATGTTTGGTGCGTGTCCAACTCCCAGCAACGTTTTCGTAAACGTAAACACCACCCTCATGATTGAACAGATCGCCAGCATTGTAGGTAGGGTCTGCACTACCAGCCAGCAACAGGTCAAAACCAAAGTAAACGCCGCCCATGGATGTGAAGCTCGCTAACGCTAAATCACCATTGGCATTGAACTCAATATCACCTGAGACAAAGCTAAAATAGCCGGGCGGCTCAGGAGTTTCATCGAACTCAAGTTGATCAGTGGCGTCAATGAAGCCATCACTATCCATTTCCACAGAGCGCACAATAATACGTCCTTGTGCCGGCGTGAAATTATCCGCTGCTGG
>JAHDIM010000361.1:0-1936 GCA_020630805.1 Anaerolineales bacterium | reverse complement strand
CCAAGTCCCGGCCCAGTGCTTCTTTCTATCGGAACAAAGGTAACATTGTTGGCCGCTTTTAGCGTCATTTCCTGCTGCGGCAAAACAGCCCAGACCTGCGGTGCACCCGTTGCGGCATCCATGCGATAGACGGTGCCAGCCGCGTTCAGATCGTTTGCGCCGCCACCAATATCGCCATAGCGCCATTCGGGGATGGTATTGAAGGCAAAGCGGGTAAACATAGAGGCCGCTGCGTAGATATTGCCATCGTTATCAAAATCGGTGAAGAAGATGTTACCAATGTCCTCCACTACCCAATCTGGATGGTGGTACATGGGTGGAGTTTGTGTAGATGTCGAAAAACTAAGGGCTGTTGGGTCAATAACACCCATGACGTAATCGGTCGTTGCTGCAGCCGCGCAGGTGGCAACAAGCTCGCCATTTTGCAAGATATTGGTTGCCAGATTTGCAGAACAAGCGCGACTCAAATCCTGTACGCCTAAATCGGCACTACACGTCCCTGTCTGATGGTGCTGTGTTAGCGCACCTTGATCTGTTCCGCTGGCCCCCACTGTCACATGGCTGGAAAAACCAGTGAACTCTAACCGGACATCCGTATTGGTATCGAAGATACTGTCAAAGTTATAGGTGCCATCAGGTTGAACGACTGTGGTCGTAATGACGTTATTGTCATTGTCATAGGCATGAACCGTGATGGGATTGCTCGCATCGTAGAAACTTGGCTCGCCATTGTTGACGCCATCGTTGTCAATGTCGCGGAAAACTGTGCCACCAAGGTCATTTGCATCTGCACAAGACCCTTGCTGCATTGGTGCAAACACGTGATCCGTTTCAATTTGCGCAACAAGTGGTGCCGCTAAAGACGGCTGCGGTATTGCGCCAAAAATTGTGGCAAACACAATTAATACAAACCCAGCCCGTTTGGGCCAAGATTTTGTATTGATGTTTTGAATAGAGCCAAAAGACAGAGAGATACTTTTCATGGGTATATTTATTTATCCACCTAATGCAGCATTAGCCTCTCAGGCCAAATGCCAGATACCTATTCGCACGAGAGCGCAGATAGGGTTTCTTACACGCTTTTACCTTCAAACAATACTTTATTTATCGAAAAGCTAAAATTAAGTTTGGATTTAGATCAAAGTCATGTTGTTAAGATTTTTTCTAGGTGCATTATCATTCTTAACGCATATACCGAAACATTAGGAATCCAGATACATACAAGCACCTATATTAAGTCGCATAATCCCCTGCAATACACTTGGGCATTTGAAAAAATTATTCACATATGTTGAGCGCATTCTCTGGACTACCCATAATCAGGTGGGCACCTCGTAAACTGTGACTGCATCATCACTTCACGGACCATAAAGAAACACCAAATGCGCGTAAATAAAAAACAGGCTTCTCAAGTGAGAAGCCTGTTTTTGCTCTAATTTATCCCGAAAATTCGAGACGGTTTATGTTGTATAGAGGACGCTGTGAGGCATTGAAGCAACCTCCATCTACATCAGTTCACGGCGCTTAATCATTGCTGTTCCCAAATTCGCAGCGACCAAGGCCAAAACCAATATGTAAACGCCGGTCGCAGCTGGTGAATTCCCATAATACCCCGTCGTCGGGATCTGATTTGGAATAAGCTGCGCAGTCGCAATGTTTGAGCGCGTTGCGCCGTTGACGTTGCTGGCGATCACATCGGCGACGTTGTCAATGCGGTCTGGTGCATTCGCACTATTGTTGACGCGCACAGTTACCGTAATGGTCACAGTTTGGTTGGCAGCCAAGTCACCCAACTCTGCGCGCACGGTGCGACTGGTTGCGTCAAACGTGACTGACCCTTGTGAGGTGATCGCGTTGACATAGTCCAAGCGGAAATCAAGAACATCGGTTGCGACTGCTTGCGTCATCACCGCATTGTTCGGGTTCCGCACATTGA
>JAHDIM010000039.1:16252-24090 GCA_020630805.1 Anaerolineales bacterium | reverse complement strand
AATTCGATGATGATTTTGAAGATGAAGTAGAAGGTTCCAATCGACCTTTTGTGTTCGCAGCATTATTGTTGTTCGGCGCATTTTTGGTTGGGATGGCCTGTGTTGCCACCTATTGGTTTTTCTATGTTCCAAATCAGCGTGCACGAGCTGAAGAAACTGCCGTGGCAATTTACGCGTCTAATACGCAAACGGCGATCGATGCCCAACGGACGGCTGATGCGCGTGCCCAACTCCAAGCAGCGCCGACATTTACTGCAACTGCAATTCCACCGACGGCAACGTTCACTGTAGTGCCAACGGAAACACCACGACCAACGTCAACGAGTACGCCAACGCTCAGCCCGCAAGACGCTGCTGCAGCAACTGAGGTTGCGGCGGCTGATGCGACTGCAACTGCCACGTTGTTGCCGGACCAAGATTTTGACTCTGAAAACGGCGGCGACGGAGCAGGCGGTACTGGTGGTAACGCTGGTGGCACAGGTGGATCTGCTGGAGCAGGTGGCTCTTCAGGCTCTGGCGGAGATGGTAGCGCTGGGTCGGGCGGTAGTGCCAGTTCAGGCGGTGAAGGGTCTGGATCTAGTGGCGCTGGCGCAGACACAGGTGGTACTGGGACCCTGCCAGACGCTGGTTTCGCAGATGATGTTGGGCTACCAACGTTAATTCTTTCTGGGCTTGGGCTGATCGCACTACTCGTGATTGTGCGTCAATTACGGCTGGCTGCTTCCGAATAACAATCGGCGAGTAAAAATAAATTCAAAAGCGCTTCTTGAATAAGGAGCGCTTTTTTGATTAATCATGTGACTCTCTCTCAGATTTCGAGTTTGGCACCACTCAATCTTCTAGAACAAACGATCTTGACTGATTAGAACATAATAGCTACAATATAAGGGTTGGTAGAACAAGCGTTCCTGCGGGGAACATATACACAAATTATTTAGGAGAAACAATCCCGTGGCAAAGAAATCTGCAGCCTCAAAAGCAAGCACAGGTAAGGGTCGTGCTTTAGACCAAACTTTAGGTGACCTGACCAAGCGCTTTGGTGATGGCACTATTATGAAACTGGGCGATGCAAATGACATGCGTGTCGAAAGCATTCCAACAGGGTCACTCTCACTTGACTTAGCTCTTGGTATTGGTGGCGTTCCGCGCGGCCGTATTATTGAAATTTATGGCCCTGAGTCTTCAGGGAAAACTACAATTTGTCAGCATGTGATTGCTGAAGCCCAAAAGCGGGGCGGTGTGTGTGCATTCATTGACATGGAACATGCGCTAGATCCAAGCTATGCTGAAAAGATTGGTGTCAATATTGATGACTTGTACGTGTCGCAGCCAGACACGGGAGAACAAGCGTTGGAAATCGCTGAAGCCTTAGTGCGCTCAGGTGCATTGGATGTCTTAGTAATTGACTCAGTCGCGGCATTGGTGCCACGCGCTGAAATTGAAGGGGACATGGGAGATGCCCAAATGGGTCTCCAGGCGCGTCTAATGAGCCAAGCGTTGCGTAAGCTGGCAGGTGTCATCAAGCAAACCAATACGTGTGTGATCTTTACCAATCAGTTACGCCAAAAGATTGGGGTGATGTTTGGGAATCCAGAAACGACGACTGGTGGACAAGCGTTGAAATACTATTGCAGTGTTCGTATGGACATTCGCCGCATTCAGTCCATTAAAGTGGGCCAAGAAGTACTTGGGAATCGGACCCGTGTTCGTGTCACGAAGAACAAGGTGGCGCCACCGTTCCGTCAAGCCGAGTTCGATATTATGTACAACGAAGGGATTAGCACCTCAGGCGATATTCTAGACTTAGGTGTTGAACACGAAGTGATTACCAAACGCGGTGCATTCTACTCTTATGGTGATACACGTCTTGGGCAAGGTCGTGAAAATGCCAAAGCATTCTTGCGTGAAAACCTTGCAATGATGGATCAGATTGAAGCTGAAATTCGGGCCTTGTTAGCACCAGAACCTAAAACGAAGGAAGACGAAGCCGAAAAAACAACCGCTGAAGTCTCTGGTGAAGACGCTTTGGAAAACAAAGGCGATTTGGTTCTAGCGTTGTAAGGTTTCAACAGCTAGATAGTCAATAAAAAAAGCCGCTGGTCGTAAGACGAGCGGCTTTTTGTTTTCCACGTTCGGTGTGGGTCTAGTCTTTGGCAGGAACTAGCTTTTTCCAGCCTCGGTCGTACCACATCACTGGATCGCGGCGTTCGGTTGTACCAGACGCCATAATCTCCCCAATGAAAATAGTGTGGTCGCCAGCATCCACGGCTTTCCACACATTGCAATCCAAATAGGCGAGTGCATTTGGAATAAGCTTGCAGCCGGTTTCAGCAGTGATGGTTTCACACACAGAGAAACGATCTTCAATGTCTTTGTGGAAACCCGCGAAAACTTCTCCAACGTACGCTTGATCGACGCCAATAATGCTGACACCAAATTTGCCAGCTGACAAAAGCGTGTCGTGAATGCCGGCCTTTTTGGCGACATTGACCGCCACAAGTGAAGGATCCAAGCTCACGGATGTGAATGAGCTTGCGGTCATGCCAAAGTGTTCTCCATCTTCGTTGTAGGTGGTAACAATCGTGACCCCAGCAGCAAATTGAGCAAGTGCGGCTTTGAAAGCATCTGCAGTAATCATAGAACTCTCCAATCAATAGTGTTTATTGGCATAGTATAGCGGCAACCGCTCCTTAAAGACAAAACCGCCTCAGGTGAGACGGTCCAGTCTAGGTTATGAGATGGTAACTGAATCAATCACAGAAATTCTGTGTGGACTCCATACTAGGAATTAGGACATCCGCGCTTTGCGGCGTAGTCCTGTCGGAACGGCAATCCCAATAGCAACGATGAGCAAGATCAGCAGCAGTTCGACCTTTGTGTCTGCTAAGCCGAGCAAACTGTTCCCTGTGTTCGGGATTTCGCCTGGGATCACGGTGATCATGGTTTCGTCTGAGTCATTAGCTCCAGCGGAACTCGTGACTGAAGCAACGTTCTTGATGGCGTCGCCAATTTCAGCCGTTGCTAGCACTTTGACATCAATCTCAATCGTGCGTGAGCTGTTTGCAGGGATTGTGTCCCAAGCGACGCTCAGCGTATTGCTGGCTTCGGCAAAGCCAATGTCTGCCCCAGCTGCCCGTGTGTCTTGATAGACCGTAAGGGTATCGATCACGTCAGTTACGATGACATTGGTAATCGCTTTGTCATTTGGATTAGTGACTTCCAGTAAGTACGTCACTAATTCGCCGCGAGTCGCAACGGTAACCGTTTTGTCTCCCGTTTCGGTTTCGACAAGCTTTGAAATTGTTGGCGGATCAAGCGTTGCGCCTTGTACAGCAGGCGTTGCGGTTGGCGTTGGCGTCGGCTCCTCAGTTGGCGTGGCCGTTGGTTCTACCGTTGGCGTTGGTTCGTCGGTTGGAGCGGCAGTCGGCTCTTCCGTTGCGGTTGGTTCAGCCGTCGGTTCATCTGTTGGCGTAGCGGTTGGCTCGTCAGTTGGTGTTGCTGTCGGCTCATCCGTAGGCGTGGCCGTTGGTTCTTCTGTTGCTGTTGGTGTGAACGTTGGCGTTTCTGTTGGAACGTCAGTGGCTGTTGCTGTCGGTGTTGGTGGTTCTGCAACGGCTACGGTAACTTCTTCACTATTCAAATAGGTGAACACATAGGCTCCACCACAGAAGCGTTCACCATAGAGACGGGCGGTCAGGCCAATGTCGCCGGCTTCCGTTGCGCGAACTGTGTATGTGAATGGCATTGTCACTGGAGGCCCAAATTTGGCGCTGTCTGGGTCAACAAATTCAAGTTGTGCGCCAGCGTCATCGACCAGCAATGTAATGTCAAAGACTGGATATTCACAAGGTGCTGCTACATCTAATGAAACAACCACGTCAAATTCATCTCCAATTTCAACAGTGTCAACTGGTGCCTCAATTCCTACTGTAGCGCTGAACGTTGGCTCAGGCGTAGGTGTTGCGGTATTGGTTGGGGTTGGTTCGACTGTAGGCGTTGCCGTTGGTTCTTCAGTCGGTGTTGCTGTCGGTTCAATTGTCGGTGTCGGCGTTGGTTCCACAGTTGGATCAACGACGTACATGACAGAGCGATCCGTAACAATGTTCAAGTCAGAATTCCAGTTGATGACGTCCTTCAGCGTTACAGATGACACGGTGGTGCCATCAAACAAGACAGGGTCGTTATCTTCGAAGCCGATGCTGGTCCAGTCATAGCCTTCATTCCAGAAGCGGTCACCGTCGCGGATACGTTCGAATTGATCTGCGATCACGTGCGCACACGTTTCACCAATGAGACCACCATTGACTGGATTTTCGGAGAGCCCACCAATCCAAAGATCAATATCATCCACGCTGTCATACACTTCGCCGATGGCTTGTGCTGTTGCAGTGTCCGTGTCTATGTCAGTAAAGTCAGTGGCTGCCGTCATACCCATGGCTTCACGGAAGTCGTTGTAGCTTGGCAAACCATGATCTCGACCACGTTGGATGTTCAGCGCAGCTAAGTCTAGACCGATGCCAAATGTACCAACGCCGACAAACAATAGGTTGCGCATGTCGTCAACAACTTCAAGGTCAAGCGTTTGCGCTTCTTTGAGGGTCAAGCCATACAAGAACCCTTCAATGCCGTTGTCACGAATAACATCTGGATTGAAGTAGACATCACGTAAGTCAAAGGTGTTTGAAATATCGCCGTTTAGGTCTGCAAAGTTGATGGTGCCCGAGACCATGCTGTGTCCAAAGCGGTAACAGCCAGTTGCAAATTCTTGCGCAATGTCTGGGCTCACGGTGTCATCGTAACCAGCATATGGGCCAGGTGCGCCGTCGCCTAAAAGAATAGGCAAGAATTCATTGAACGTGATTTGTTGCATTTCTGCAATCACTAACATGCGTGCGCGTTGATAGATTTCTTCGTCTGTCAGTGTTGGGAATTCTGCTTTCAGTTCATCTGCCAAACGATTGTGCTCCCGTGAGAACAGCGTGTGCATAGCAGTCAACCCAGGCTGTTCATTGACGCGCACATCACCTGACAAAAATTGATCTTCACCGTTTTCATTATCAGGATCGTTGATCAGGAAGCCTTCAGCGGTCATGGCCATCTTGCCATCACCAGTGCGCAGTTCTGCTGCGGTCACCGCGTCTGAGCCGTAAATGTGAGAGCCATCCATCCACGCTGTAATTGAGTTGAGTTGCTGGCGTGGATCGGTAATGCCTGTTGCTGGGTCATATTCTGAACGCTTGAGGGTCATGTCAAGACCAAGCGTGTAGTGCGGGTCACCGAATGCAACTGGAATGATAAATTCTTCTTCAGGATCTGCTTCATGCACCAAGGTAATGTCATGGTCCAAGAATTGACCCCATTGCCAGAACATATCGCTAATTTCATCTGAATTGGGATTCAGAGCAGGTTGGTCATTGAGTGCATTGCTAATATCACGTGGATTTGGCAACGTTGTTGCTTCATTGATGCCGCCACCGCGTGGTTCAGAAATGCCATCTGCATAAGCCGCAGTGTGCATGCGTGTCAATTGCACTAGCGTTTGACCATACTCTGGATTAGCGGAATTGTTGTCGGAGCCGTCTATGCTATAGAACTCGCCAGACTGTGCTTGGGACGAGGTTTGAGGCAGAAGCAGAAAAAGCGCGAGAAGCGCGCAAGTGAAAAAGCTGTACCGATAAGAAGTTGTCAAAAACATAATAACCATCTGTAGATTGCACTGTTCAAAAGGTGAAATCAGTGCAGATCGTCTGCTGTGTCAATGTGACAATTCAGCAGAAAAGTAACCTTGACTACACTTTAAAGGACTAGCCCAAGAGTCTCAATACAAGTGCAGTAAGGTTGTGGTTTCAGAATGGTTATAAATTTCTGGATTTATGCAAAACCGCTATAGATTTTTGAAATCGAAGCCAAGTTGACGCGCTTGCTCTGCGTTGTGGGCATCGTTGGCATGCTGCGCCCGGCGACGGCTGGCATGCTTTTGTAACACTCGCGACTTATCTTCTTGATACTGGTCTGACTTGCGCCACTTTGTGAGCTCTGCCCGCGCTTGCGCGAGCGCTTGCTTGGCATCGACGATCGGCAATGGGTAGTCCTTTCCAAGTGCGATGCCAACCTTCTGCTGCATTTCGAAAGGCATACGCCAAGGGGCATGAATAAATGAAGTTGGCACAGCGCGCAACTCTGGAACCCAGTGTCGCACAAAGCCGCCTTTGGCGTCGTGATCTACGCCTTGTTTGACGGGGTCATAAATGCGTGGAATGTTGATTGAAGTTGTGCCCGCTTGCATCTGATGCTGACAATAGTGAATTCCGGGTTCATAGTCCACAAAAAGCCGCGCCAGATGTAACGCCGGTTCGCGCCAGTGCAACCAAAGATGATAAGACGCGAACGAAACCAGCATCGCCCGCATCCGAAAGTTGAGCCATCCGGTGGCTTGCAGCGAGCGCATACAAGCATCCACCATTGGATATCCTGTCTGGCCATTTGCCCACGCATCAAAATATATTGGATTATAGGAATCGGCGCGCATGCCATCCATGGAGCGTGCAAAATTCTCGAACTCAATCTCTGGCTCGTCTTCGATTTTTTGCATGAAGTGCTCACGCCAGTGCAAGCGGTTTTCAAAGGTACGTGCGGCTTTGCGTCCAACTGCGTCTAGTGCTTGAGCGTGCTTCCGCACCGTCTGCACCACTTGCCGTCCAGACAAGGCACCCCAAGCTAAATAGGGGCTAATGCGCGCACTCGCACGCAAATTGTTTGGACTACCCATTCCACGCGGATAGCGCCGAATACGTTGCGCTATAAAACTATTGAGGACATGCTGGCCAACGTTAGACCCGCCCTGTTGCGAGTTGCGTAACTGTTCTGTCCCAAGTCCAAGCGTAAGGGCGTCTGGAATCGGGGTGCTGAGAATAGCTGGAAGCGGCGTTAGCGACTGCGGGGCAGGAAATTGAGACCGCAACATGACCTGATCCCAATGGGCATGCCAACCCTCTCTAGACGTAAGCCGCCGTACGACTCCACCGGCTGGTATTTCATGAAATGCAATAGTCGAATGCTTACACCAGTCAATGACCTGTTTGTCGCGTTTAAAACCAATCCAATTGCTGGTTTCTTGATGTGCCCACAGCGCTTCAAACGCGATTTCTGCTCGAAGCTGTTTCAAGACTGTGCAGATCTCCCCCTGTCGAATGATAAGCGGTTGTCCAAGTGCGGAAAGCCCGTTGTTGAGTTCGATCAGGCACTGTCGAATGAAATTCCAGTGGCGAGGTGCGAAGTCCGGTGCATGAATGATGTCAGGTTCTATGACATACAGCGGGAGAACCGGACCGCGCTGAGCAGCCTCCCACAGCGGTTGATGGTCTTGTAGGCGCAGATCACGCTTAAACCAGACGACTTGAACGTTTTTTGACACACTCTAAGTGTATCTTTGCCCTTAAGAAGTGACAGGCAGCCAATTTTGGCTGCCTGTCGTGAGAGGTGTAAATTGCTAGCGGCAAATGCTTGGCATTTGATTGTTAGTTATCACCACCACCGACTTGTGGGATAAGACCGCCTGCACCTTGTGGAATAAGGTTAGTGCCAAGTCCAGCTGGTAATGGTAAGCAGTTGGCAATGCTAGCTGCAATGAGCGCATCTTGCGTAATGCCAAGTGTGTTAGCTGCAACTGCTAGGTCTAGGGGGGTGACGGTCATTGCGGTTCTGAGCGCTTCCTCAGTAATGCCCAATACGGCTGCGGCAGCTGCGAAATTTGGTCCGTCACAAGCTGCTGCTGCACCGCCACCACCAAGACCGGGAACCGGGAAGCCTCCAATCACGAGGGCATCAATCAAAGTATC
>JAHDIM010000039.1:0-16152 GCA_020630805.1 Anaerolineales bacterium | reverse complement strand
GGCACAACCGAATGTTGATCCCAAGCAGATTCAGCGTCAGGATTTGTGCGTTCCCATGTGCTGTCTACACCGCGGAAACTTGCGCAGGCAGCGTCGTCACACACGACTGGTGCCACAATTGGGAAACCATCGAAGGCCCATCCAACAACTAAGCCAGGGCTGTTATTCAGGTCAGTAAATAAGCAGTCTGGTGCGGCATGGACGTGATACAACCCTTGTTCAGTGTGTCCGTTACAGAAGTCAAGCAAGTCTGACAACACTGGGTCGCGGTAGCCTTGCGCTTCGCCTTCATTCGGACCGAAAATGGGCATGCCATTGACGGCGACTGCAATTGGATCTAGCAATGGCAACGGGGCTGTGCTGTCTGCAACTGACGGAGACACAGGGAATTTATAGATTTGATCAATGGCTTGTAGGGTGCCAGATCCCGTGGCGACAAATTCAAAGTTTGGAATGCCGTTGGTATTGACCGTCACTGTGGTGTCATCGCAAGCGACATTTAGAACTGGAGCCGGGTATGCACTATTTGCTGGGTCTGCACTGACAGACAAGAACGTGCTTGCAGCACACGCTCCGGGCAGGATGTAATTGCCACCTGCAATGAGGTTCCCCGGTGCTGCGGGTTCTGGTTCCGATGTTGGTTCAGCTACAGCTTGCGCAGTGGCTTCGGCAGCAGCGGCAAGTTCTGCAGCTTGGGCATCGATTGCAGCTTGGGCTGCGGCTGTGGCTTGAACAGCTGCATCGACTTGTGCTGCAATCGCTGCTTCTGTGGCCGCAGTGTCAACAGGTGGTTCGGTTGGGGGTGGTGGATCGCCGCCACCAAATACGGAACAGGCACTAATTGCAAAGACTGATGCGAAAAGAAGTAAGCGTACAGGTTTCATTATCCATCCCTCCAGTTGACAGGTGAAACATTTGAAGTAGAAAGCATGCAGGTGTGACGACAAGGGGCACGCTCTTACAAAGTCGCGTCCCAATAACTGTCGCGAACACAATTAGATCTCTTGTTATCTTAACGGGGAAATCAATAAAAATGCGCTGTATAGGTGTTTCGTTTGAAAATTAGAACGAAACCGTTATTGAGTCACAGTCATTGCAGCAGATCCGGTGAGTTGCCGTAGTATTGCAAACCCAATCGCTTCTGAATTGTTTTCGTTTGCGAAATCGATGTTGTCAAATAATGTAGCAGCGTTGCGACTAACGCTAATGCTGGTTACACCGTTACCTAGTCGCACAGAAGTCGCGGCAGGTGGCGTCATAAAAGTGCCAAATCCCTCGTCTGAGGTGGCACTAAAGTCAATCCAAGTATCGCTATTTGGTGCTTTGTATGCGCCAGTCATAAGGATCGACTTCCCTAAGACAGTCTCAGATGTACCAGAGACGTTCAAAGCCGTTTCTGTTGTGGGGCCAGCTAAGTAATGGAGCGTGCACCAATCTGCGCGTGATACTGGCAACGATGCTACGGATTGGGAAGACAAGGTCATTAGATCTTCGACTGCATCTTGAGTGGTACGGGTTTCACTCGGTCCGTCAGAGGGATGTCCTGCCTTAACAGGGGCTGGTAACAATGGGAACCAGCCAGATGCCGCTTCGGTTTCACACTCAATGAGTTCCATCCGAAACGTCGTGACATAGCCAGTGTGGAGCTGCACCTCGTATCCTAAGTTTGTGGTCACTTGCCAGCCACCATTGCTCAACATGGTAATGTCGTCTGTCTCCCAAGCCAGTACATAATTGAGAATGCCAGTTGGCGCAGGGGTAGGAAGAGAGTCTGTCGTGGGAAGTTCAGGTGGTGTCTTTTCAGAGATCTCTACCGAAGTGGTGCAGGCGGGTAAGCCAAATACAGTCAATCCGAAGAGAAACAGGGCGCTGAGAAGTGGGCGGATCTGCATGTCTCAAGTTTGCTACTTCTTAGCAACAGTGCGGTATAGGAGACGTAAAGAAGTTGTGTCCCTAAGCGTCTGCATCAGCGCGACGTTGCCGAGCAATCACGCGCTGAGCGAGTTCTACAGCCCAAATTGCAAGCCGGAAGCTAATAAGGGTGGCGACAAAAACTGTCCGCCAAAACGGCTTGGTAAACCGCTCCCATGCGGTGACAGTTGGCGCTAAGGAAAGGTCGGCATCTGGTGAGATGAGGCTGGCGGCTACTTTGGGAGTGCCGTCTGCATTGTAAATGCCAAGCTCTTGTTGTGGGCCTGTCTCCCACGGGCGTCCACCAGCAACGTTTGCAGGAACCTCGGGGAAGTCGTAAAGTGTCCAGCCCAAATAACCGTCCAATTCTTCCGACCGGACAAGTCCTAAGATATCTGCGTAATACTCCGCTTGCTCGTTTTCAGTATGCCCATTTGGGAAGAGCCAGCTATTCCAAGTAGGGAGACCAAACTCTTGGAGCATCAGGGGCTTATCGCCGGAGACGGTGCGTAACGCGTCTAGCTCCGGAACAAAATCTACCGCGCGACCGTAGAAGTGAAAAGACACAATATCGACTTGGTCGGCTAACGCCATGGCCGCTGGAACGGTAGACCAGCCAATGGTGATAGGCGTGTCAGGATCTGTTTCGCGGGCGAGCGCTAATTTATGTTGCAACCAGAGATCGACAAGGTCTTTGCCGTGCGCCGGATAGTCGCGGTCAGGTTCGTTTTTGATGTCCCAAGCAAGGATCGTTTCGTTGTCAGCGAACTGCTCCATGAGCGTGACCATATGATTGTCTGTTCGCGGCCAGCGGATGAGCGCATAGTCAGAGGCAAAGTCAAACAACGTCACAATCACTTTGATATTGTGCGCCTCAGCTTGGTTCAGGAAATCTTCTAACTTGAAGACGTAAATCGTTTCTAATGCGCTACCACCGAATTGTTCAAATGGAATAAAAATGCGGACAGTGTTCAGTCCAAGTGACCCCATGAGGTCCAGATCGCGATTGATGGCGACAACATCGTATTCTTCCCAGAATAATTCCCATGGGGTGTCTGCGGGGTAGTAATTGACTCCAGCAACCGGCTCAGGTTCAGGTAGGGTGCGCTCTAATTCTGCGGCCTGTGGGCCTTCGCCCGTGCGCAGAATGTGTCGAATGCGCCACTTTTCATTGTCAATGATCATGACAACGTCGTATGTGTCGCGTACTTCTTCAGCGAAGAGTGTATTGCCATCTGCGTCGCGAATAAGCCGCGTAATGCGGGCATCTTCATCTGTAAAGGCCACAATGGAGCCGTCAGCTGCATAAAAGTTCAAACGCAGTTGATGATGCGTGTTGATTTGTTGAACGGTTTGGCCATTCGCAACCCCGGTTGTTATAGCCTCATTCATTGCGGCGAGAGCTGGGCCTCCATAGAAGGTGCCAAGGCCAAACGGTTCGCCTTTTTCATACGAAAGCGCCGCTTGCAGCCACGCGTTCAAGTACACGGCTTCAATTTGTTCGCGGGTGAAAGGATCTAATGAACGCCCAGTGTCTGAGGCGTCGTCGACCCAAGTGAGCTCAACTGGCCAATCAATTGGCTTGTTGGGCACAATGTTGAGCGCTTCGCCAGGATCACTACCCGTTTGAATGAAGACCAAGACCTCACTAATGACGCGTGACAATCCCCAAAACGCTGCCAGAATGAGCAGCATGGTGGGTAAGATCCAAATCAGGACGCGGAAATTACGCTTACGCATGACAGTTACGGCTGGAGCGTAAATCCTTCAGAAACGACAATGCCACCGACGTCTACGGTTGCTGTGAACTGACCATAGTCTAGTTTGCTCAAGCGGATATCGAAATTGGCATAGCCAGCATTCACTTCCGTTTCGCCAACAAAAATAACCTCTCCATTGCGCGTGATGCGTAATTCCCCGCTGGTGCCGTCTGGCACAAACTGCTGCAACTCACCCAAGATGGGTCCAGCGTTGACCAATAGATTCTCTGCTTCCCCCAGAGCTAAATCAACGGGGAAAGTGGTGACGTCTGGCGTGAAGTTATAGCCAAGCGGGGTGCTACTTTGATGATAAACCGTGGCTTGGATTGAGACGGTCTGCGGCACACTTGGTGCTTGCAGACTGGCCTTGGCAACGCCGCTCACTGTAAAGGCATTGATGCGGCGGGCGCGTCCCGTCGCGGGTTCTGACACGGTAAATACGACCGCAGTGCCATCTGGAACCACATTGCCATTGCTGTCTCGCAATTCAGAGGTTGTGAGCACCACAAGCTGGCGTCCATCCGCAGGGATTGTGGGGGGATCTGCAATGATGCTGAAGTCTACAGGCCAGCCGGGGATCTCTTGAATTTCAGCAACTGGACCAAAGCTACCTTCGGACTCAACTGAAATGGTGGTTTTGCCCGCGACCAATCCGCTAAAAATGCGCTGCCATGCAACAAGATTATCAGTTAAGACTTGGAAGTTGTCCTGCTGACCATCAGGATGCCGGACGCGCATGTTGACAATGGTGCCTGTATCAACTGGATTGAGATAACGATCATACGGCAAGACGGCGGCAATGCTCCAGTGATTGCCGTCAGCAATAATGGTGTCAGAGCCAACCAGCGGGACGATGGGTTCGATGGGTTTATCTGCTGTGATGTTTAGGTTTGTGCTGCCCCGATGCACACCAGACACAGCAGTGATCGTTGTAAATCCGCTGCGGATAGTGTCGTTGGCCGGAATGACAAGGTTGGCTGAGCCATTCACTAACGCCGCCGTGTAAGTGCGGACACCATAACTGTGGTTGAAAATGACCGTTACAGGGGTGCCTTCACTCAAATCGACAGGGCCTAGCGTCACGGTCAGCGGGCTACCTGCCAAAATCTCAGGAGCAGTTTGAATTGGGATCTCCAAAGGCGCGACAGTGTTCACGTGAGCAGTTGGCGTTTCATCCGAGCGAATAACGCTACACGCTGACAAGACAACCGCTAGAACAACGCTATACCAGAGATGCGAAAGCGCGCGTGGCATTAGCTGTCCTCTGGGGTAAAGGTGTGTACAGTCACGCCAATTTCGGCAAACCCAGAGGAAGGTGGTGCCCAAATGCGGCGTAAGGTACGTCCATCTTGCACGGCATTGACCGGTGTTTGAGGTCGGACGCTGTTGGTAAACATACCGCCAGTTTCAATGATGACATCGATGTCGTCGCGGCTCGCGAGTGGCACTTCAAAGGTAAGGGTATGTTGGGGGCGGACGGCTTCTTCAATATAGACGTCGCCAATCCAGTCTACTTTCCCATCGTCATCATAGTAGCTAATGAGTAGCTGCGGAATGGTCGCGAGTACGGTGCCGGTGTTGACCAATTCTCCACGGATGACGAAGCCGTCATCAACGGGCTCAATGGCGAGTTCTTGCACGCTTAGACCCCGATACAAGTCTTGGGCAGTGACCACACCTTTGCCATAGACCTCAAACGTGTCAATTTCAGACGGCGCAATGTTTGGATTAGAGAATGCCAGCGGATCAAAAGAGAAATCTGTTTCGCTGAGGTTTGTTCCTGCGACCCCTTCAAAGTCGACGCGGAACGGCGTGACTTCTTTGGGCAGGATCTTATGCACAATGGCATCTTGCGCGTTGTATGACGAAAGCTCTGCACCGAATTGGTCGAAAATTGTGGCGGAAACGGTCAGATCAGCAGGGTCAGAATCAACATTGATGATTTCGCCCACCAGACTATAACGATTCCCCATCTTGACCAGCTTCGCAGACAAGAATTCAAGTTCAGGCCGATCTGGAATGTTGGGATACTCTTCAGCGCCAGGCCCAGGATTTTGGGCAGTTTGAATGCCCCAATCCACGGCAGGTTGGCGGAAGAATAAGCTAGGTGGCACAAAGAGGTCGGTTGAGTCTGGTTCGAGATACCAAACACCGTCTCGCAACCACATTTGGTGTTGTTGGGTCGTTTCGTAGAAATCTAACGCTGTCACCCATTTTGTGTGAGCAGCCACCTCAACAAAAGCGTCTTCCGCATATAGCACATCGACTTCAATGGCGTCTAGCTTGGCGTAAGAGGCTAACAGCCCACCACTAGAAGACAATTGGGCAATATATTCGTCAAATGTAATTCCGATGTTTGGGTCAATTTGTGAAAATGCGTCTTCAAAGCGTCGGAAATCTAAATGATCGTAGTAGCGGATGACTTCAGCTTCGGGCGAGCTAAATTCTTGCTCCCAGAAATATTGGGTTGTTACAAATGAGGCCACGCCAACGATTGAAAGAAACCCAATTCGTAGGGCGCGGGCGTTAAAGGCGGCTTCTTTGAATTCGATCTCTGGGCTTGGTAACACCGGCGGTGCCTCTTGGGCACGCCAGTTAGGCGCATTGCGCGCTTTGCGAATGCCATTGATGAACATGATGATAATGCCAAGTGTCAAGGCGGTCATGGGCAACAAGCCCCACATTACCCGCTGATACACCGGAATTTCTTTACGCGGTAGAACGTCAGGCAAAGGGGGAATATCGGCGCGTTCCCACACCATAACGCCATTTTCAAGCCGCCCTAAGCGATGCCAGCCAGAGAAATACAATAACGGATCATAGAACTGATCGTTAGAGAAGACGTACTTGAGGTTGTACTTGTCTGGCACCGTCAAAAACTGCTGTAGCGACCCAATGCCAGGAATGCCACGGAATTTGGAACCTTCCAACCGTTCTACGGGCGTGGTTGTTAACTCAGGCAAGCGACGCGCAGAGTGATAATTGCCATCGACTGAAGTGGCTTCGGTTTGGGTTGCCAACCAAGCAATCTGATCTCCAAATCCTAAAGTAAGGTAACGCCAGCGCCAGTGTTGATCCTTATTCAAGAAGCGCACAATGGGCTGCATATCAATAGGGTCAGGTTGGAAGGTGCGATAGGTGCTGAGCGTCGCCACAAAAATCGCCACCATAATCATGCTGACCATGAAGGCCGTTTGCGCTGTCAGCCAAGGCACAACGCCCAGATGACGGAGCATAAAGTTTTTGAGGTTCCCTTCACGTACACTGCGGGCCATTTCGCCGAGCATTGGCAAACTCAAGACCGTTGTCCAGAAGGTGAAACGGTCGAGTGTCAGAATGTCGAAGGCACCTCGCAAAATCATGCGTGGAATTGGCGTTGTGCCGCCGGTACCTAGCAAAAACATAAACGCCATGGATGCACCAAGCGGCCAATTGCGTTTATTGAACAGTGACTTGCGAAAGACATATGGCAAGGCAAGCAATGTCATGCCATATGGAATGATCCAGAAAATGAGCCCTGCAGCGGTGTTTTCAATGAACGAGTCGCGCGAAGCGTGGGGAATGGACACCTGCGTGATGGGATCTGAACTGCTCCAATACCAGTAAGGAAACACGACCAAGACCAGTAGAACGACAAGCCCAACTGCATACACGCCAGCGCGGATGACAGTTGGCCATGCATCGGCAACCAATTCTTTGATCTTTTCCCACCAAGCACGGCGTGTGCGCCATTCGCTGGGCAAGTATTCCAAAGGATCTTTGATGTTGTCCAACAACGCGACCACAATGACAGGGCCAATAATGAAAACGGCTCCAAACAAGGTCGTGACATGGTGCCCCGCCGTTGTGGCTGCGGTCATAATGAGCGCAGCAATTAGCGTTTGCCAACGGCCATATTTACACCACCGATAGACAAACGGAAGCGCATTCAGCAAGAAGCCTAACGAAAAGATGGTTGGCAATTGGCCAAAGACATGCACAGTCAACACAACGCCTGACGCCAGCACGGCAAAGATAGAGGCATAGCCAGCAGCGTTTTCAGAAACCCAAATGCGGCTAAAACGGTAGGTTCCTAGCACAAAGTTCGCGATCCCAAACGAGAACACGATGACAAATGCAATATCGATGCTGAAAATGTAAGACAGTAAGGCGGTGGATTGATGGCTACCGGGAGGGTAGCTGGTCATAGTGAAGCCAGTGTACCAACGGTATTCCCAGTGATCGAACCAGGCGCGTGCGTAATGGTCCGCAAAGAAAATATGGACGAACGCGTCATAGGTATTGCGGAAGGTGAACACCAACAAACTGCTATGAAATGCAGGCACCAAAGCCAATGCAATCAGCAGTTTTCCGTTTACCCGATCTAATACTGCGCGGATATTCACTGTTTTAGCTTACCAGTGTCGTCTGAAATGGTGATGAGTGCCACGTAAGCACCCAGCCTTGTGGAGCGAAGAAAGATGAGAAAGGAAAAGAATTCTGCCTGCTATTAACGGCAACAGGCAGTGAGAAATAGCTAGGCTGAGACTTTGGGTGGGAAGGTGTAACCTTTGCCCCAGTCTGACACCACATAGGCAGGTGACTTTGGATCGACTTCAATTTTTTTACGTAACCGATAAATATGCGCGTGAAGACGGTCTTCAAACGCATCTTCCAACGGCCAAACACGCTGCAATAAGTATTCCGTGCTTACCGTTCGGCCAGCATTCTTCATAAGAATGTAAAGCAGCTTTGCTTCTGTAGGGGTTAACGAAAGTTTTTCAGTTTCTACGAAAGCCTTCCGATTTGGCAGATCAACTGCCAGCCGGTCATCGATTTCAATGATGGGGTCAAACGTGTAGGCATAGCTTTCCATGCGCCCCAAGACGCGTTTGATGCGTGCAACGAGTTCTTGCTTACGAAATGGCTTGACGATGTAATCTTCAGCGTGCTCTTCTAAACCTTGCACAACGGTGCTTTCTTCGTCTTCAGACGTCAGCATGATGACAGGCATGTCACAGAATTGGTGTACTTTCTTACAAAATGTGAAGCCGTCCATGCGGGGCATGTGTAAATCTACCAATGCAAGATGAGGAATACCGCGTGATTTAATGAGGTTCAGCGCTTGTTGCCCGTCTTCCGCTTCGGTAACTTCGTATCCAGCGTCTTCTAATACTTCACGAAGGCTAATACGTACAACGCGGGCGTCGTCCACAATTAGAATTTTTTGCCAATAGTCGTTCATTAAGTCTAAAGATTACAGGTTGAAAACTAACCTTTGATTTCAATACATTTCTATGAGCTTAGTATACAACTTCTGTGACTACAAACTCAATTAGCAACTTGGACAATGTCCATGTTAAGTGATCCCTAAAGAGTGGTCCTTTGAATGCCTGAAAGTTAGAAAAAGGTTTATCGACAAAGATTCAATATTGGGCTGAATCGTCAGAATTCTCGTCAGAAAGCTTCGCTAATCTTAAGACGGAAAAGAGGTAACAACTAGGGTAAGTCGTTATTCGAGGTAAAGATGGCAATTCAAATTCAACATAACACGACGGAAATTACGGTGCTTCTGACGGGTGTCGTCGACAAAGGTACTGTAGAAAAGGTAGGGCGATTGGTAGAAAGCTATTGCGTCAAGGGGTTTGACAGAATAGTAATTGATCTTTCGCATGCAGATCGTATTGAACGGGACCATGTGGCATATCTTATGCAGGTGCCCCGGCTTTACAACACGCCTGCCGGTACCATTCACTTGGTCTGGTTGGCACGCGCGAAAACAACGCGCAAGTCACATTACTTTATTCAGCCAGAATTGGCGTCGCATCCAGCAGTTCATGCCAGATGACACGTCTCCATACGGAATATTGTGATGAATTACGTGTAAGTATCAGTACTTAGACAGAACGAATTTGAAAAGAGGAGTGCAATGGGTCTTGCGTGGCAAGAGCTTTGCACTCTCTTTCATGTACAGAACTTAACAAAATAACATAGCATGTAAATGTGGCTGCTCTACATTTGCACTAAAAATGACAGTACACACTGGGTCGGACACACCTAAATGGGCCATGCCTGGGAGGCAATAAAAAATGAAACTTTCAACCGCACATTCTCTCAAGATCAATAGCGCAGATGCTGTAAAAGACGCTTATTCAAAACTCGATGCCGACGCCTCACTCATTGTGGTTTATGCCTCAATTGAGCATGATTTGGACGTTGTTCGTCAAACGCTGCTTGAATTGAATTCGAGCGTGCTAATTCATGGCGGCTCTTCGTGTCTAGGCGCCATGACCCAAGCGGGATTCCACGTTTCAGAAGGCGTGGGCCTCTCTCTAATGGCCTTTAATGATCCTAGTGGTGATTATGGCGTAGGGACGGCAGAAATTGGTGATGATGCCGTTGCTGCCGGTGCCGCCGCAATTGAAAATGCAATTGCCGCTGCCGAACGCTTTGGGGAACCACCAGAATTAGTGTGGATTACTGGTGTGCCAGGCACTGAAGAAGCCGTTCAACGTGGTATTCAAAGTGTCATTGGCAATCAGGTGCCAATTGCAGGCGGTAGTTCTGCCGATAATTCTGTGGCAGGGAACTGGTTGCAATTTACTAACGAAGGTGTCACTGCTAACAACATTGTAGTGACAGCGATGTATCCTTCAAAGAAAATAAGCTTTGCGTTTCACAGTGGCTACTGGGCGACGGAAACACGAGGCGTGATGACAAAAGCGACAGGACGCGTATTGTCAGAAATTGATGGGCGCCCAGCTGCAGATGTGTACAACGAATGGACCGAAGGCCTAATTGAAGACCGAGTGCGGGGCGGTAATGTGTTGGCAGATTCAACCTTGTTTCCGCTGAGCCGCGAAGTTGGTGAATATGCCGGCGTCATGAACTATCAGCTAATTCATCCGGCTGGAGTGGATGAAGACGGTGCTATTCATACATTTGCGGACGTTACGCAAGGCGATACCATTATTCTAATGAATGGCACGGAGTCTAGTCTTGTGACCCGCGCGGGGCGCGTTGCGCTGACAGCCATGAACGCTGGACATTTGAACCCAGAGGACATTAGCGGCGCCCTTGTCATCTACTGCGCAGGATGTATGCTCGCCATTCAAGACAAAATGCCTGATGTTGTGCAAGAATTACGTAGCACGTTGGGCGAAGAAACGCCGTTCCTTGGAACGTTTACATTCGGGGAACAAGGCTGCTTTGTTGGTGGTGACAATTACCACGGAAACTTAATGATTTCTGTAGTGGTTTTTGGCAAATAACAATGTAAACTGAATGGGATTACTTAAGTATTTGTAAGAACCAAACTTATGACAACAGACAAAACGCAACAACAACTTCAGGATCTAGAAGCTGAGCGCCTCAGTTTGATGGAACAACTACAGGAGCTCAAGCTAAGCTTGTTGCAAACGCGTAATACGTCTGAACGCCGCTTACAAGAAGCCGAAATTCTCCTAAACGGGTTTCGGGCACTAAATGACACCCACAATACCCAAGATCTCTTTTCACGACTAATTGAATCGATGCAAGGCATGTTCGAGTACCAACATGCCTTCGTTCTAATTAGAGAAGGGGATGAAGACTTTCACGTCGTCGCCGCAAATACGACTGCTCTAGATGGCGGACAGTGGCAGGCGGAGCGGTTCTTTGACACGCTGCTGTCTAAAGGCCAACCGCGCGCAGTATTTGATGTTTCCATGATCCCAGAATGGAAGCCAGCATTAGCTGAAGGGTTAGATGCCGTTAGTGGACTCCACATTCCATTTGAAGCCAACCAAATAGCAGGGATTATGGTCGCTACGCACACGGAGCGGGGCTACTTTACGCAAGACAACATTCGGTTGGCGGAACGGTTCATCCCGGTTGCTGCGCAAGCGCTCTACAACGCGCAATTGAATCAAGCGCTTATTCAAGAGCGTGACAATTTAGAAGAGCGGGTTGAACAACGTACCCGTGAAGTCTATCAGTCTGAAACGCGCAACCGTAGCGTGATTGACACCGCCCTAGATGCCGTTGTTCTTGCTGACGAAGATGGCATTATTACGAGTTGGAATATCCAAGCGGAAGAAACATTTGGGTGGACGCACGACGAAGCTGTAGGCCGACTGTTGCATGAACTCATTATTCCTGAGAAATATCGTGACCGTCATATAAAGGGCTGGAAGCGGTATCTAGAAACCGGCGAAACGACAATCTTAGGACGCCGGATTGAACTGACAGCACATAATAAAGAGGGCGACGAACTTCCAGTAGAAATCGCAGTTTCACCGGTCATGTTAGAGGATCGGATTGAGTTCAGTGCGTTCATTCGTGATATTACCAAACGCAAACAAGCCGAGCAGAAGCTGCTTATTGCGAAAGAAGAAGCAGAATCCGCTGACCGCGCGAAGTCTGAATTCTTGGCTAACATGAGCCACGAAATTCGTACGCCAATGAATGCGGTCATTGGGATGGCGGGTTTACTGCTAGACACAGACCTCTCATTAGAACAACGTAATTTTGTTTCGACCATCCGCTCAAGTGGTGATGCGCTCCTGACCATCATCAATGACATTCTAGACTTTTCCAAGATTGAAGCGGGCAAGCTTGAACTTGAAAAACAACCTTTTGACCTGCGCCAATGTGTCGAAGAAGCGCTGGATCTGTTTGCTACCCAAGCCGGAAAACAGCGCGTAGATTTGGCGTATCAGATTGATACGGCAACTCCACCGGTTGTTGTCGGTGACATTACGCGCGTCCGTCAGATTATTGTGAATTTGGTCAGCAATGCGCTCAAATTTACAAAGAAAGGTGAGGTGGTTGTGACCGTCAGTTCAAAAGATACAACTGACAAAGGAACTCAGCTTCATTTTGCGGTACGTGACACTGGGATTGGCATTCCAGCAGAAAAAATTGAAGGGCTATTTCAATCCTTTAGCCAAGTGGATGCGTCAACAACGCGTAAACATGGCGGAACTGGCCTGGGTCTAGCCATCTGTAAGCAACTGTGCATGATGATGGACGGCGAGATCTGGGTCGAAAGCGAATTAGACGTTGGCTCTACCTTCCATTTCACCATTTGGGCCGATGCCTACGACGACCAACGTTATGCGTATTTGGAAACACCGCAACCGCAGTTGTTTGGTCAGTCTGTTCTTGTTGTAGATGACAACACGACCAATCGGTTGATTTTGAACCGTCAATTGGCGAAATGGGGAATGGACCCGCACGCCGTTGACTCTGCTTCTGCGGCGCTCAAAATCTTGAAAGACAACACCTTCAATGTCGCAATTCTGGACGTACACATGCCAGATGTTGACGGTGTACAACTGGCGCGTGAAATCAATATCCTTTATCCAGAGGTTCCCATTATTTTCTTGAGCTCTTCTGGCGAGTCAACGTTAGATACGAGTAATGTCAACTCAGTTGCGTTCTTGCAAAAACCGCTGAAGCCCTTACAACTGTTCAATGTGCTAATCCGGCTTAGCTTCAAAATGCAAGATAAGCTGATTAACGGCAAGTCTAAGAAGATCCAAGAAACGAGTGAATTTGAACATAAGCTGGCTGAAAAGCACCCACTACGAATTTTGATTGCAGAAGACAACTCTGTGAATCAGAGAGTGGCATTACAGCTTCTCAAGCGTCTTGGCTACCGGGCAGATGTGGTGGCAAATGGACTTGAAGCGGTTGAGGCCGTTGACCGTCAAATTTATGATGTTGTCCTGATGGATGTGCAAATGCCTGAAATGGATGGCGTTGAAGCATCGCAGTTGATCAAGACGCGCACATCGCCTGCCCAGCGGCCGCGCATTATTGCGGTAACCGCACACGCCATTCAGGGTGATCGTGAAAAGTACCTTGCAGCGGGCATGGATGATTACATCAGCAAGCCAATCCGCGTCAAAGAACTCACGCGAGCCTTGGAAAGCACACCACGCGCTGGCACAGGCATGATGGAAAAGCGCGACTCGCAGGTCTTTGACTTTGGTGTCTTGGAAATGCAGTTTGGCGAAGACGCTAAGATTATGCTGGGCGAATTGATTCCAATCTTTATGGAAGACGCAGAGATGCAGTTTGAAATGCTGCAAAAAGCAGAACGCAATAAAGATGCCGATGGCGTTTGGAAAGCGGCGCATGCCTTGCGTAGTTCAGCAACTAGCGTTGGGGCCATGAAGCTAAGCGAAGCGGCTAAACAAGTTGAACTTACCTCTCGCAAAGAAGGCCTAGATGCAGCGGCACAGCAGCTTCAAGAGTTATACAACTGCCTTGACCAAGTCATGAATGAAGCGCGTAAGCGCAAGGCGTAACGCAAAATAATAGGTCAACATTGAAACGGTGCAGCCATTGGGTTGCACCGTTTTTGCTTAACCCTCCGCATAAATCGCTGACATCAAGCATCGGTGGAAATTTCTGTCAGAAAATGGAAAAAACGCGTCAAGTAAAGGAAAGGACTTTATGAACGTTATAGATTTTATTCACAACACCCAGTGGGAAGACCTCCCAGAGAACGTGCGAAAACAAGCCCGTCGCACGTTTATGGACACGCTAGGTGTTGTCATCACTGCGCAACAAACCGAACTGGCAAGCATTGTCTACGACTTTTCAGCCTTGAATTTCGGTGGGAACGCAACCAAGCTCATTGCAGACGGACGCCCTGTATCAATGCCTGGGGCGGTGCTTGCCCACGGCATGGCTTGTGACGCCGTTGATATGCACGATGGCTATCAGCTTACAAAAGGGCACCCAGGAGCGGCCATCATTCCGACTTTGGTCGCTGCCACAAAAGATGCAGACGGCAACGCGGTGAGCGGTAAAGAGATCTTGACCTCATTGGCAGTTGGCTATGAAGTTGCGATCCGCGCTGGCATTGCGTTGCATGCCACGGCATGTGACTATCACACCTCAGGGGCGTGGAATTCATTGGGCTGTGCGGCAATTGTCGCGCGGCGACTCGGCTTGACCCACGAGCAAACCCGCCATGCATTGGGCATTGCAGAATATCATGGCCCGCGTTCGCAAATGATGCGCTGCATTGATCACCCAACCATGGTCAAAGACGGTTCAGGGTGGGGCGCAATGGCCGGGGTCAGCGCTGCCCTAATGGCAAAAGCTGGCTTTACCGGGGCACCGGCCATTACTGCTGAAGCAGATGAAGTTGCGCATTTGTGGAATGACATTGGGGAAAACTGGCGCTTGCCAGACATTTACTACAAGCAATTTGCGGTTTGCTACTGGGCCCAACCCAGCATTCGCGCCGCGCTAGATTTAAAGTCCGTGCATAATATTGACCCAGCGGACATCATGCGTATTCAAGTCGCGACGTTCCATGAAGCCACCCGTCTAGATCATGCGACGCCAGAAAACACGGACATTGCGCAATATAGTTTGCCGTTCCCGGTAGCGTCTGCGCTCATCAATGGCGGCATTAGCTATCCTGAATTGAATGGTGACAGTTTGGTAGATCCAGATGTGCTGCGCTTGTCAGCGCTAGTAGAAATGGTAGAAGATGAGCATTGTAATGAAACCTTCCCGTCCAATCGGTTGGCAAAGGTCACGTTGACCGTCGCAGATGGATCTGTCTACACGTCTGACTACACCGGCTGCCCTTGGACCGAATTCAACCCGCCGTCAGATCAAGAATTGTTGGACAAGTTTGCTCACATTGTCGGGCAAGTGTTTGATGCCCAACGGACGGCGAAGGTGCAAGCGCTTGCATTTGGTATTCACGAGGTTGAAGACGTTTCGGCATTGCTGGAATTGTTGTAATGCAACAACATTGTAGTGACATGACGTGTCATGTCACTACAATTCGTATTAGTTACCACAGCCGCAGCACATCACTTTCGGCAAACAAATTTCCCACATCTAACCCCAGCGCATCCGAGGTATATAACTGCGGCGGCACGCTAATGTCTGCTAAGTAAAGCTCGCCAACTTGCGCTTTTACGCCCTCTGCGCGTAACCCAACTTTAGGCAATGCTAAGGTCATTGTCGCAGTAGCCTTGATAGCTGGTGAGTAGACTGTTCCGGTGGTCGTGTCCACGCCAGACGGAGCGTCCAACGCCAAAATAGGTACTGATGATAAATTCGCCCATTCAATAAGCGTCTTCGCTGTGCCGCGCGGTGTACCTTTCAGGCTGTAGCCAATGACACCATCTATGATCAAGTCAGGCGTTGCGGCACTTTCAATGGCGTCAGCTAACTGTACTGAAATCCCCATCCGTTCAACCACCGTTAGCTGATGGGCAGGAATTGGCGTAAAGCTGGCTTTGGGTTTCGTAATGAAGACCGTAACGTGCGCGCCATAGTTATGCAGCCGCCGCGCCGCAACCAATGCCCCGCCGCCGTTACCGCCAGTGCCAGCTAAGACTGTAATGGCCTTGCCTTCCACATTGCCTGTAAAGAACCGCTCCCGCGCGAGGTGCGCCAGATTACGCCCAGCGTTCTCCATCATCTGAATGAGTTCAATACGGTAGTCCTCAATCATCGCGCGATCCACTTCGATCATTTGCGC
>JAHDIM010000360.1 GCA_020630805.1 Anaerolineales bacterium | reverse complement strand
CCGCATAGGGCTAAAGCCCGCCAGCTATCTGCTGTGAAGAAGCCCTAAAGGGCTAGTCAAAATATGAATTAGCCCTTCTGGGCTTTGTCCCCCGACTAGCACGGCGACTTTAGCCCCGTGCGACCATTGCCAGCCCAGAATCAAAAAAGCTCCAAGCTATTGCTTGGAGCTTTTTACTAGCGGCCCGGACGGGACTTGAACCCGCGATCTCTGCCTTGACAGGGCAGCATGTTGACCACTACACCACCGGGCCAGTGACATAATTATAGACCTATCAGATTCGCAAAGTCAAGAAATTGGGGGTACCAATTTTTAACCGAATTTGATCTGCCAAAATATGCCTTAGAACGCTAAAGCGCTTACTCGGCTTTTGGTTCCCAGCCCCCATTTTTTACCAAATTACTGAGTCGTTTGCCATTGTAGGCCGCTTCAAGTTCGGCAATTTTGGCCGCTAGAAACGCTGCAGGGTCGCCTTCTATGCTAGCCCATTCGGTTTGACGCCATTCTTCAAGGTAGGCATCGGTGTCGGTGTCGCCAGATTGCATGGAGGCGGCATCAATTGATTGGATGAAGCGTTCGGTCAATTGTTGCCCAGAGCGCTTACGCCCAACTTTTATTTTCACTTGCGATGGAATATCGCGCCAATAAATAATTTGATATTTTGCACTCATGTTGCAAATCTCCTAGTTAAGGAAAAGTTTCTCTGTAGTTGCTTGCTACTTAGCGACTTCTCGTATTCGTTGTTATGTTTGATAAGAACTAGTTGTCTAGATAATTGGTCTCAGCCTAGCAGCGCTGGTTCTAGTGGGTCGCACCTGCTAAGGTTCAAGACAAACGTTTACAAACTTCCGCAATCTCTTATTGCAAGAGGTGTGAACGCTTGAATTGGCCATGCTTTAGCTCTAAAAATACCGCGCTAATTATCAAACATATGCGCATCAAGTTAAGCAATTCTGCTAGCCGATTCTGCGACTAGGTGTCATCCCGCGCACTGCTTGCCCTGAGCGTAGTCGAATGGGAACGAAGCGGGATAGAGTTGAAAATAAATATGCGTGTGCGGGATCTCATTGCAATAGTTCGCTGTTTTGACACCTTGGTATCAATGAGATCCCAGCCGCCGAGCCTGTTGGGCTACTTTTGGACAGATCGTTCGCGTCTGGGACTTGTACTGAGCAGCGTCGAATGTATGACACTTCTGCTTTCGTTTTGGCTAGCAGAAGCGAATCTTTCAATGCAATAGTTCTTAGCTTGATGCATATAACCGCGCTAATTATCAGACATTTTTGTGGTTTTTCCAGTCCTGATCTGTGTTGTGGGGCGCTCGAATTTGTTGTCTGCGGAAGGAGTGGCTTTCTGTGCACCTCTCATGTTAATGCGCTGGCGCAGAAGGGTTATAAATTGGTTCGAATCGGGCATTTTCAGTAGGTAAATGCGTAATTCTTAGGTACCATAACTCCGGATGAACTCGCCCAGCAACACTCTTGTTAGCCGCCTTCTGGCTATCCCTATTACCATCTACCTTGCCATCGGTTGTGTGATCTATTGCGTGGTGCGTTTGGCGGAACTCCAATCTGTGGTGTCGTTTGTCTCAGTTGGGTCTGCTCTGTGGATGGAAATCACCGCGTGGATTGCGACCATTGTTGGCGTGCAACTGCTCAGCAACAATGATGAACGCTTTGCCGACATGCTGGGGCGCCTTGCTGACCGCGGTGTGTTGGGGGTCAATACGGACCAATTGGGCCAATTGCAACTGTGGTTACGCCGTAAAGCAAATCGGTATGCATTGATCTTTGGGATTTTGCCGCCGATTGTCTTGCTGGCTGTCTACCATTTTGTGTTCAATGTGTTTGCCACCTCACTTTCAACCAATACCCGTGCTGACACCATTAGCTTAGTCATTGCCATTGCGTTAGAGATGGTGGCTGCATTTGTAGTGGGGAGCTACTTAGGCCGCGTCCTATGCTATAGCCAATTTGGCTTTTATCTCTCGCAAACGACGCTGCAACTCAACGTCTTACCCGGACATCCAGATGGCGCTGCTGGTCTGCGACCAATTGGGCAATATTTCTTTCGCAACGCGTTTACTGCGATGTTGCCCGTGGCGCTGCTCAGCTTTTGGTGTGCGCTAATTGCACTCCGACCAGAGATGGTCGCGCTGGAATATCGCGCCATTTATCTTGGTCTGCTCGGGTTCGCGATTGGGGTGGAGATCATTGTCTTTTTGGTGCCACTGCGCTATTTCCGCAACATCATGGTGGACTACAAGCAACTCAACCGACAGCAGTCAGACCAAATTGGACGCAACATTGTGGCGCTGCGCGAACGGGTTGTTCGTCAGACAGACACCACTGAACTGATCAACGAAGCGACCGTATTGGCGCAGCTAAATCAGACTTATACCGCCTACACGCAAATGCCAACTTGGCCGTTTGATCGCGGCATCTTGCGCACTTTCTGCTTCGCGAATTTCATTCTGATCCTTCCTTTTGTCATTGCCATTACAATTGGCTAATGACCTCCACAACTCTAGACCATCTTGTCATTGCCGCTGCGTCGTTAGCGCAGGGAGCGACCTGGGCCAAAGACGTCCTTGGAATTGAGGTTCCCTATGGTGGGGAACATCCACAAATGGGCACGCATAACTTGGTGATGTCACTCGGGAAGGGCGTGTATTTTGAGATTATTGCCATCAATCCAGACGCAAATGCGCCAGACCGTCCGCGCTGGTTTAGCTTGGATGATCCGTACGTGCAGGCGCAGCTGACTGCAACCCCGCGCTTGTTGACGTGGGTCGTGAACACCTCAGATGCAGTGCAAGCCTGTGCTCAGAGTGCGTTTCCACATGGCATCCCCACACCAATGCGGCGCGGCGATTTGCGCTGGCTGTTTACCATTCCGCAAGATGGACAACTGCCCGCTGCAGGCGTGTTGCCCACGCTGATCGAATGGCAAACGACACCGCATCCTTCTGTTGTATTGCCCCAACTTGGCGCAAGTTATAAATCGCTGACCATTTATCATCCATACCCCGTTTGGGTGTCACAGCAATTGCAAGATATTCACGCGCAGCATATTGCTGAAGTGGCCGTCTTGCCAGCCAATCGCCTGCCGTATTTTGAGGCCGTGCTGCTGACTCCAAAGGGCGAAGTGAAACTTTCCAGCCGCATTGACGTATAAATCCTCGACGATACTGAACGATCTGTTGCGCTTTGGTTTACCAAAGCACAAAAAACTGTGCGCGGATTTTTAGGATTTCACGGATATGTGCATAAAAGTCCGTGAAATCCGTGTCGTCTGCGTACAACATCAAATTTTCACAGGCGATGACATCTCAATGTTACGCAGCATCGGGTGAGAAATCGTCTTTATTACATTTACAGCGCTCACAGGAACAAAAATACAAATGAACTTACTAGGTCTGGTCACTGGCACAGCATCTGAAATCTCTGTCAAAAAGCTCACGCAAGAATTTGCGTCATTCTTAGTCGAAGGCGAGGAAGTCTTAGCAGGTTACTCTGTCATCCGTGATATGTTCGTATTTACGAACAAGCGCCTTGTCTTGGTGGACGTACAGGGGAAGTCTGGTAAGAAGCGCGAGTATGTCACCATTCCATACAAGCACATTCTGCGCTTTTCCAAAGAAAGCAAAGGCACATTTGACTTAGATTCTGAACTCAAGATCTGGGTGCGCGGCTCCAGCGCCCCCATTTCAAAGTCGTTCCGCAAGAATGACAACGTGGACAAGATCTACAAGATTTTGTCGCAAGCAGTCTTGGATTGATTAGGTTAGGGCGTAGCGCTTTGGCTTGCCAAGGTGCGTGTACATCAAGCTAAGCGCTTCTGCTACCATAAGACTGTGCCGTGTCATCACGCGTGACCGACCAGCGTAGCCGCAGGTTGAAAGCAACAAGGACATTATCCGCATCTTTGTCGTGTCATGGAGAGCACGAACGAGTTACTCTTTAGTAGCCCAAACGATTGCGTGCG
>JAHDIM010000359.1 GCA_020630805.1 Anaerolineales bacterium | reverse complement strand
TTTGGCAATCGGCGAATGCGTAAGGTGTAATTCGTAATGACGAGTAAGCCAAGTTCGTTTCAAGGTTGGGTGGAGAAGTTACCGAAGAGTGTGACATCTGATCCGCTGTGGAAAGTTCGTAGTTACCAACTTGCGCTATTTAGTGCGGAGTTGGCTTGGTCTGATACTCGTAAATTACTTGCGAGTAAGTCAGGCATGAAAGGCATCTCCGATCAGCTCTATCGTGCGGTGGGATCAGTTGGCGCAAATATCGCAGAAGGTTACAGCCGCGGCTATCCCAAAGATCGCGCTCGATTTTATGAGTTTGCGCTTGGCTCTGCTAGAGAAAGCAAGCACTGGTATTTGATGTCACGTGAAATTCTTGGTGCGGCAGTCGTTGAAGATCGTCTCCAACGCCTTACTGAAATTATCAAACTCTTAACAAAAATGACTTCTGAAAATAGAGGCCGAACACTCTCTGAAGAAGCCGCAGAATACAAAATAGAAGAACAAGAATAAAAGCACAGATAGATGTGTTCCTAATGGTAGATGCAAAAAATACGCATTACACCTTACGAATTAGACTCCATGCGACCAACACAAAAAATAACCATCAACCCAACCCTTCGCCAAACCCGATTCATCAAATCCTGTCTAGGTGAATCCACAGATCAGACTCCCATCTGGTTCATGCGCCAAGCTGGCCGTTACATGGCTGAGTACCGTGCCATTCGAGCCAAGCACAGCATGCTGGATGTGATCAACTCACCGGAGCTGTCTGCGGAAGTGACCATGCAGCCGATCAATGCGTTTGGCTTTGATGCGGCGATTATCTTCTCGGATATCTTGCCGTTGCTAACGGGCATGGGCCTCAAGCTGGATTTTATTCCGGGCAAAGGGCCGCAAATTGAAAATCCGCTGGACAGCACCAAGGCCATCGATATGCTGGCGACGCCGCCAGCAGAAGTTAGCATGCAAGGCACGCTTGACGCGATCAAGCTCGTTGCGCCTGAGCTGGAAGCCAAAAACACGCCGCTGATTGGCTTCTGCGGTGCACCGTTTACGCTCGCTAGCTATGCCATCGAAGGCGGCGGATCTAAGGTCTATGCTAAGACCAAAGCACTGATGTACACCCATCCATCCGCCTGGCAACGCCTGATGGACAAACTGGTCACGGTACAAGTGGATTACTTGGTCAAGCAAGTCAAAGCAGGCGCAAGTGCCTTGCAATTGTTTGACTCATGGGCCGGCGCAGCGCTGAGTAAAGCGGACTACATTCAATATGTGCAGCCATACAACACGAAGATCTTTGCGGCAGTCAAACGTCAAGTCGATGCGCCGTTTATCAATTTCAGTACCGGCACGCACGCCTACTTAGAAGATGTGGCCGCATGTGGTGGCGATGTGCTCGGGGCCGACTGGCGCATGCCGCTTAGTAATGCCTTTGCAAAAGCTGGTGACATGGCCGTCATGGGCAACCTTGACCCCATCGCATTGCTCGCGCCGTGGCGTGAACTGCGCTATCGCATCGATCAAGTCCTTGCTGAAGCAGAAGGCCACGATGGCTATATCTTCAATCTAGGGCACGGCATTTTGCCGAATACCCCAATCGAAAACGTACAACGCACCGTAGATTACGTCAGAAGTAAGAGTAGAGAGTAAGAGTAGAGAGTTTAGCAACACTCGGATTTACGTCTGTAGCTTGCAGAAAAGGTCTCTTACTCTTTCTCTAGCGCAATGCGCGGTACTCTATCTTTTTCAATAACAAATAATCAATAACAAATGACTCCTCCCCCAATCGGAATTCTCATCATGGCCTATGGCGGGCCAGAATCGCTCGATGAACTGCCAGGTTACTTGGCCGACATTCGCAATGGTCGTCCAACCACGCCTGCTGTTCTTGACGAAATCACGAATAACTACCGCAGTATTGGCGGCAAGTCGCCGCTGCTGGAATTCACCAAAGCGCAAATTGCGGCCATCGCTGAACACTTTGATCCAACCGAAGTCAAGTTTTATCTTGGCATGCGCCACTGGGAACCTTGGATCGAAGATGTAGTCGGGCAAATGATCGATGATGGTATTGAGCAAGCTGTGAGCATGGTGCTAGCGCCACATTACAGCAGCTTGAGCATTGCCAAGTATCAGAAGAAGATCAAAGCCGGTCTTGAGATGTACCGTGGCGACATTGAGTTCGCCCACATCACTAGCTATCACGATGCACCAAAGATGATTGAGGCATTTGCCAATCGCGTGCATATGGGGCTGGCAGAATGGCCTGAAGCAGAGCGCGATGACGTGCATGTGATCTTTAGTGCCCATAGCTTGCCAGTCCGCATCATCAAGCAGGGCGACCCGTATGATGATCAACTGCAAGAAACCGCCCGTCTGATTGCCGCCAAAGCCGGTCTGCCCGACGACCAATGGTCATGGAGCTATCAGTCAGAAGGGCGCAGTCCGGAACCGTGGCTAGGGCCGCAGCTTGAAGATTATGTGCCAACGTTAGCTGAAAAAGGGATCTATAACGTAATTAGCATTGCCGTTGGCTTTGTGTGTGATCATGTCGAAATTTTGTTTGATATTGACATCGAAGCGCAGGCTGCCGCAAAAGAAGCCGGTATTCGCTTAGTGCGTCCGCCAGCCTTGAATACGGATCCGTTGTTCATTGCGCAACTGGCAGAAATTATTCAAGAAAAGATAGATGGCTTCAAAGTCGCCGCGTAGCGTTGCGATTATTGGGGCGGGTATTTCCGGCCTCAGTGCGGCGTACTATCTGCATCGGGCGCAGCCAGATTGGCAGATTCAAGTCTTTGAGGCGGCACCGATGCCCGGCGGCAAACTTTGTACGTTACAGACCGCAGGCTGTGCCATTGAAACCGGTGCCGATTCATTTCTGTCGCGCAAAGCTGGCGGTATGGAATTGGTACGTGACTTAGGCCTGACAGACAAACTGCAAGGCCGCCGTCCAGAACATGCGCAGACCTATGTCTTGCGAAATGGCACACTGCATCCGCTGCCGAGCGGGTTAAGTGGCTTAGTGCCAGCGGATCTCAGCGCACTTGAGTCTAGTGCGCTGTTGTCAAAAACTGCCGTTGAGCGGGCAAAACAAGAACCAACCATTCCAGTAAATTTGCCAGCAGGGGATTTGTCTGTAGCCGAGTTTATGACGCAGCGGTTTGGCGCAGAACTGTTCCAAACCATGATCGAGCCATTGTTGGCGGGAATTTATGGGGGGCGCGCTGACTTACTGAGCTTGGCTGCAACCTTTCCGCAACTGCGCACGCTGGTTGAAACGCACGGCAGTTTGACCAAGGGCTTCCAGGCCGCACCGAAACCAACTGCGTCAGATGTGCCACCATTTGTCTCATTTGAAGGTGGCATGTCTACGCTTGTCGATGCGCTTATTCAAGCGTTGCCAACGGGAACGGTTCAATTGAATACACCAGTGCGGCGACTGCAACGCAATGGGGCTGCATGGCGATTATTGCACCAACGTCAAAAGGTTGATGCAGTGATTTTGGCAACCTCAGCGCCAGTGGCGGCGCGTTTGTTGCCGTCTTTCGCCGGAGAACTAAATGCGTTCCCCTATGGTTCTAGTGCCATTGTCTCGTTGGTATTTGATGCACAGGGACTTAATTTGCCGTCTGGCTATGGCTATGTCAGCCCACGTATTGAACAGCGCAAAGCCATTGCCTGCACGTGGTCATCGCAAAAATGGCCGGGCCGAGCACCAGCCGATAAGGTGTTAATGCGCGTGTATCTGGGCCGCTATGGATATGACATCACCAAGAATACAGAGTCTGTGTTGCTGTCGTTAGCACGCCAAGAGTTAAAAGAAACGCTGGGAATTGTCGCCAAACCAGCACAAACCTATGTCCATCGTTGGCGCAACGCGATTCCGCAATTACACTTGGGGCATCCTGCACGCGTTGCGGCATTACAAGAAAAACTAGACGCATTGCCAAACTTAGCATTGGCAGGGGCGTACTTCAATGGGGTGGGAATTCCA
>JAHDIM010000358.1 GCA_020630805.1 Anaerolineales bacterium | reverse complement strand
GCCTTTGAAATCATCAGGATCAGCAATTTCGCCTTTGCGTAGAATATGAATCTGATCATCTTGCGCCAGCTTTGACGCAAACAGGCGAATGCGTTTGGTGAGCGTCTGCCAATTTTCTTTGGTTAGCGCCATGGCCACATCTTGTGGGCGCACCGAGCCTGTTGGGCCAGCGGCATCACACATTTTCAATATTGTTTCATACACCAACTCGTCGCTGACGCGTGGGCGTTTCATTTTGGGTTCAGGTCGTCTTCTTGACATTTCGATTTTGCTAAGCAGCACGTAAAGCCGCTACCATATTTAGAATTTCTTTTGCACTCGTCTGCGTTGCGAGGCTATCTGTACCCAACATTTGGGCAATTTCATGAACACGTTCATCATCTGAAAGCGGGCGAACGGTCGTTGATGTCCGATCATCCACAACGTGTTTTTCAACTTTGAAGTGTACATCCCCATAGCCTGCCATTTGCGGCAGGTGAGTAATACACAAAACTTGGTGACTACGCGCTAAGCGCCACAGCTTCTCACCGACTGTTGAACCAATGCGCCCCCCAATCCCTTGATCAATTTCGTCAAAGATGAGCGTCTCAGTGTCATCAACTTGCGTCAGCACACCTTTGAGTGAGAGCATCAGACGGGCAGTTTCACCACCAGACGCCACTTTCACCATTGGCTTCAATCCTTCACCTGGATTCGGTGCCACTAAGAATTCAACACGATCAATGCCAGTTGCATCAAATGCCACGCGTCGGCCATCGGGCAAGATGGCACCGTTCGGATCTTCAACTTGCCGGACATCGACTGCAAATTGCGCACGGTCCATGCGTAAGTCTTGCAGTTCTTGCATCACACCTTGTGACAAGGTTGCGCCTGCCGCTTGACGTGCTTTGGTCAACACAATTCCTTGTTTCCCAAGCTCTGTCAGCAGCTTCGTTTCAAGCGCTTGTAATTTTTCAATGTGCGCATCCGCATGCGTGATGCGATCTAGTTGTTCTTTAGCCTCTTCACCGTGCGCAATTACGTCTTCAATGGTGTCACCATACTTACGCTTGAGCGTATCGATCAGTTGAAGACGTTCTTCGACCTCATTTAGACGCGCAGGATTGAACTCAATCTCATCACGATAGTCTTGAACATCGCGTAGCAAGTCGTTGAGTTGGTCAAACAATGCCAACGCTTGTTCATGCGCGGACGTCTGAGACTCATCGACTTTGGTGAGGCGACCAAGTGAGTTCACAATCCCACCCAGCAAGTCAATGGCCGAAGGCTGCATGTCACTGTCAGAGGCGCTGCCTTCTGAGCCTAGCTGAATCACCTCTTCCGCCAGCGATGCTAAGCGTTCTGAGTTTGCCAAACGCGTCCGCTCAGACTGCAAGTCAACATCTTCACCGTCTACAAGCTGGGCTGCCGAAATTTCATCGACTTGAAAACTTAGCAGGTCTGCCTTCTGAGCAGCGTCACGTTCACCTTCCAACAACGTCTTCAAGGTCTTGCGAACTTTGCTCAGTTCTTTAACAGTCGCCGCAAACGTTTGTCGTTGTGGCAACACGCCCGCATAGCGGTCCACCAATCCTAGATGGGCTTTCATGTTCAACAGCGACAAATGCTCAGACTGACCATGAATATCAATCAACACTTGTCCTACTTGGCGCAAGATATTCAGATTGACTGTGCGGCCATTGACACGATTGATGTTGCGTCCGCTAGCCCGCAACTCACGACCAATGGTCAGAATACTCGTATCATCTGGATCATCCAGTCCTTCAGCTTCGAGCAAAGGGGCTAACAAAGCTTGCGTAGGCGCACCCACGCTAAACACGCCTTCAACACGCGCCGCATTCGTGCCAGCGCGAATAAAGGTATTGTCTGCCCGCCCACCAAGCAGCAAATCCATCGCATCAATAATGATGGATTTCCCTGCACCGGTTTCCCCAGTTAAGACATTGAACCCCGGTTGGAATTCCAACCGGAGTTCAGTAATAATCGCAAAATCTTTGATGTAGAGTTCAGCTAACATGAAGTAAGCAAACTATAAGCATAGTAATTTGCAAGCAAAGTGTTTCCAATCGCTTTAATAATCCGAGTGTCATTTCCGCGACTTGTCCTCGAACAGTCGGGGAAGGCAGGAATCCATGTGCTACCTTTGTATATGGGGCCCAGCCTCCACTAGGAGGACACTGTAACTACTTAAGACAATTTCAGAAACCTTTGTTTGCAAAAGAAATTAGAACGTCAGCGGCGAACGTTGATGCCGCGTAACGATGAATACAAAGCAGTCGCAAATGCAAAAGAGAATAACATTCCGGCCAAGCCTGTGCTGGTAATCAGCGGTAAGGTAGCCAGTGTTCCCAAAATTGCAATTGTCAGAAACAAATTTTTTCCACGGCGTTTCGAAATTGCGCGCCGTGTCAAATCAGCAGCAAAACGGCCAACAGCACCGCCCAAGAAAAAGGCGATGAAAAAGCCAAAAAAGCCAAAGCCAGCTGGAAAAATGTTGATGGCAGATCCGACAACGCCAACGATCATTGCCACAACCGAACCGGTCAAGAAATCACGGTTTTCAGCAGTGTTGAACACCGCCTGCTGCCCTTTGATACAAGATTTACAACGGTACCCAACCTTCGTTTGGACCGAGCACTTTGGGCAAATATATTTATCGCACTTGTTACAACGCAAGCCACTTTCAACAGTCGGATGCGTTGCGCAGTAAGTTGTAAGTTCAGCAGTTTCAGTCATCATATGCTCACAAGCTAGCAAACAATGGTGAGAACAGATTTAGACCAAGGTGAGTCCCCGCTCAATTCTGCCCCTTGAACACGAGGCGCGCTGTGATGTTGCGATAAAAGTAAGAGCGCTCCTGCATGCGTATAAATTTCGCAGTCTGACGGCTCGCTTGCACGCGAATCTGGTCGCCTGACTGTAGTTCAATTTCAGTTTGACCATCCGCACTCATAATGGCGTGATGGTCCGTGCGCACAATCATGTCTACAACAGTGCCATGATCTAGCACAATTGCACGATCGACACTAAGGTGTGGCGCAACCGGAATGATGACCATGTTTTGCAACTGCGGTGGCAAGATTGGTCCACCCGCTGCCAGCGCATATGCAGTCGATCCTGTCGGAGTTGCCACAATCACGCCGTCTGCAACGTACGTTGTCAAGCTAGCCGAGTCGATGTACGTTTCCAAATGCACTGGCCGCGCCAATGCTCCTCTAGTCACAACGACTTCGTTGAGGGCGTGAGCAACAGCTAGGCACGTTTCATTGCGGCAGTGCTCTGCCCGCACCAGCATGCGCTGCTCAATCCAATACTGACTGTCCATCAGCTTTGTTAGGGCAAGCTGCCAAGCATCGGCATCAACTTCTAGCAAGAACCCTATCCGACCCAAATTTATACCCAGTACAGGTACATTATTTGCTGCCCCAAGCCTTGCAGTCCGCAGCATGGTGCCATCTCCGCCAACGGTCACAAACACCGGATTCTCATCCAAAACGGCTGGATCGAAGTCCGTCGTCAGCCTAACGTCTGCGGGAATTCCATAGTCCAGCGTGAACGTCGCGGCAACTTGTTCCGCCAATTCAAAGGCCTGCAGCTTATGCGGATTGTAAAAAACCTGCGCCGACGTAAATCTTTCCATCAGGCTAGCCTCTGCTCACAGACTGAATTAAAACCACAATTTCTACAGCGACCTTCAAAGGAATGATCACGATCTACACTAGAGCTATGATCTTTTATGCGAATATCATCAATTGCATTCAACACATTGGCGCGCAGCCGTTGCGTAAATGGCACCTGATAGTCTTTATCCGCATACTTGATCACACCATACGGTGGCGTAACCCCAAATTGTTCTTCTACCAATAAACAGTAAGCCCCAACCTGCAGTTGATGCCCATAGTATGGCTTAGATCGCGGTGCTTTGGCTGACTTATATTCAACTGGAATAACCGCCCCATTCTGTTCAATCAGATAGTCAGGCTTGCCACTCAAGCGATA
>JAHDIM010000357.1 GCA_020630805.1 Anaerolineales bacterium | reverse complement strand
AGTCAAGGTGACTGTCATCCGTGAAACGCGCGAGACGGCGTTTGCGAAGTAAATAAAAGTTGCTCTCAACTATTGAAAGGTCTACGCAATTGCGTAGGCCTTTTTTGATTCTTGAGTGAATAGAAAAGTAAATTTCGGGCTCAAATATCTATATATTGATTGTGTTGATGAGGCTTCGTAGGCAGTTGTACTTTTGTTTGTTTTGTTTACTGTAAAATGTATTTTCTTTTGTTTTGACATTGTAGCTCGCTTTGTTTTAGCGAGTCCGTAATTTTTTTATGACTTATGCATAACTTGGTAAATACTTACGATAAAACGTGGGATCAGATTTACGGTTCAGGCCAGATGCTGAATCGTTATCCTTGGGACATCGTGGTGTCTTTTCTGATGCGGAGGCGCGCCCGAAATGGAGAGCGCTTACGCGTTTTAGAAGTCGGCTGTGGCGCTGGTAGTAATTTGTGGTTTGCTGCCCGTGAAGGTTTCGAAGTTTACGGGCTAGATGGCAGTAAAGACGCAATTGCGTACGCTAAACAACGCTTTGCAGCTGAAGGGCTTTCCGGAACATTTTGCGTTGGCGATTTTACAACGCTGCCTTACAACGATAATTTCTTCGATCTTGTTTTAGATCGGGGGGCATTGGTTTGCTGTAGCCGATCTGCTTGTGATCGTGCTATTTCTGAGATTTTACGCGTTTGCAAGCCACAAGGGCATTTTTTATACAACCCGTACAGCCGTGAAGATACAAGTGCAAGTTCTGGTGAAGAGATTGCAGACCAATTGCGTATCAATATCACTGAGGGGCCATTAGCAAATGCTGGCCAACTCTGTTTTTATAACGCTGAAGAACTTGCTACACAAATTGACCGCACACAATGGACTATTCTTGAACAAGACCATCGTACGCACACAAATGCAGTTAATAATGAGACAAACGCTTATTGGATTATCGTCTTAGAAAAGCGGGAAGACACGCCTTAAATCTTATTTAGTTAGCTTTCGTTTCTGGCTCTGATTACGATAAACCACGGATTATTTTCCATTCTCTCCACGCTTTTTGGCCGGGCTTGTCTAAATTCTGGCGTAATGTCTGGCTCTAGCAGCCGTTCAATCACAAATCCGGCAGCTTGCAAATCGGCACTCATCTTTGTTAATGGGCGGCGGTAAAAATAGACTTTGCCAACATCCCATTCATCCTCGATAAATTGATTTCCAAAATAATTTTTTAAGTTCATCAACTTCCAATCCATAAATGGATGGTGTGTAGAAAAAACTAAAAGGCCATTCGGGCGCAGCACTCTGGCAAATTCTTGCAGTGGGCCAAGCCAGTCTTTCACATAATGCATCACCAATGGGGCTACGATTAGGTCAAATGACTTGTCGCTTGCAAATGCTAATGGAGCCGCCAAATTGGCACATAAGACTGTTGCCTGTCCGGCAACGCGTTCTTTTGTATAGTCTACAAACGTTTGATCATAATCAAATGTCGTAACAGTTGCGCCTTGGCTTATTAAATATTCCGCATACCAACCGCTACCTGACCCCACGTCTAAGACGGTTTTTCCTTGTAAATCCGGCAGTAGAGAAAGCATTGCCGGGCGCTCATAGTAAGCGTTATAAGGCCGATTATCTACCGTTTTTGCATATTCAATTGCTTTGGTTGTGTACGTGTAATCTGATGACATAGCGCCTCCCTAGAGTTATGTGAATAGATTAATTGAGATGTAATTCAGATGGATTTAGCGTTGCGAATTACAGATTATAATTCAGCTGTGATTACAGCTTATCTTGAACCCGCTCTGGCTAAACGTACATCTCTGTTTGATGAGAAACATGAGGTTGCGTTCCGTCTATTCAACGGATTTGTGGAAGGATACCCGCAGTTGGTTGTAGATTTGTACGCGCAAACGCTCGTGATCCATGACTACACGAAAGCGCCGCTTGGGCACCCGCAAGTGGTGGCCGAGGCAGTGGACTTTTATAAATTAGAACTGCCTTGGATCAAGTCTGCGATTGTGAAAATTCGCCACAGTGAAACGCCAGAAGGACGTAATGGCACGCTGCTACTTGGCAAAAAACGCAATCATTGGATCCGCGAGCATGGCGTGCGCTATTCAGTAGATCTGCTGATGAATAGAGACGCGAGTTTTTATTTAGATACGCGCTTGCTGCGGCAGTGGTTGATTGAAAATAGCGCCGGAAAGCACGTGCTTAATACGTTTGCTTACACTAGTAGCCTAGGCGTTGCAGCTGAGGCTGGGGGTGCGGCTGCGGTTTTGCATACAGACCTCAATCAGAATTTTTTGAACGTTGCCAAAGTATCGTATACGCTCAATGCGTTTCCACTCAATAAAAAGCGGTTTCAGTCTGGCGATTTTTGGGTGCATATGCAACGCTTGAAACGGGCGGGCGACGTGTTCGACTTAGTTATTTTAGACCCACCTTTCTTTTCAGATACAAGTAAAGGAACGGTAGATATGGCAAAGAACACAACAAAACTGATCAATAAAGTGCGTCCTTTAGTCGCAGATGGCGGGCGGATAGTCGCGATTAATAATTCCTTGTTTTATAGTGGCACAGACTATATGCAGGCGCTAGAAAGCCTTACGTCGGGCGGTTATGTTGAAATTGAACAGACGATTGATGTGGGCGATGACTTTGTGGCCAGCGATGCTATTCAATGGATTACCGATCCGGCCCCATTTAACCATTCGACAAAGATTGCAATTCTCAAAATTCGGCATAATCCATAGCCGCGCACACCGAATTTTGTAGAACAAAGACTCCAGACTCTTGTTCTAGTGACTCGCCGTTGGTACAATGGATGCCTATGGCAGCACTACAGCCTCCTCTCAATACTGTTTTACAAGGCAACTGCGTTGACGTACTCAATGAATTACCTGAGTCGTCTGTGGATTTGATCTTTGCCGATCCTCCTTACAATTTACAATTACGCAATGAACTGTATCGCCCTAACATGAGCCGCGTTAGCGCTGTTGACGATGCGTGGGATCAATTTGATAGTTTCGCTGCATATGATGAATTTTCACGCCAATGGCTAACTGCTGCGCGCCGCGTGCTCAAGCCAAATGGCACAATTTGGGTAATTGGCTCATATCACAACATTTATCGGCTTGGTAAATTGTTGCAAGACCTCAACTTTTGGATCTTGAATGATATTGTGTGGGTCAAATCTAATCCGATGCCAAATTTCCGCGGTGTGCGGTTTACAAATGCCCATGAAACGCTGCTGTGGTGCAGTAAACAGCAAAAGGCGAAATACACGTTTCATCACCATGCGATGAAAGCGTTTAACGACGGTAAGCAAATGCGCAGCGATTGGACAATTCCAATTTGCAGCGGGAAAGAGCGCATTAAAGTGGATGGTAAAAAAGCCCATTCAACGCAAAAACCTGAAGCACTTTTGTATCGGGTGTTGCTCTCTTCTACAAATCCCGGTGATGTGGTGCTTGACCCGTTCTTTGGCAGTGGTACGACCGGTGCAGTTGCCAAACGGTTGCACCGCAATTGGATCGGCATCGAACGTGAAAAGTTCTATATCGATGTTGCCAGTGCCCGAATTGATGCGGTTGTGCCAGCTGAATATACGAAGGCAACCTTTGATGTTAGCGATAAGAAACGGAATGCGCCACGGGTTAGCGTAACCAAATTGCTAGAACATGGGCTGCTGCTACCCGGACAAACGCTGTACTTCCGCGAGCGTGAAGAGCAAATTGCGCATGTTAAACCAGATGGGAAACTGCTCATGTTTGGGCAAGAAGGGTCAATTCACCAAACGGGTAAACGCCTTATGAATGGCGCACCTTGTAATGGGTGGGATCACTGGTATTTCCGCGATCCGGCAGGTCAATTTAAGTCGATTGATGCGCTACGCGAGAAAGTACGCGCTGGATTATAGACCTCACAAAAATTTACGACTGTTCTCTTTGGTTTTAAATACAGACAGTTAGTATAATTACGCCATGCCATCTATTGAAAGCCAAGTATTACCAGCCGA
>JAHDIM010000356.1 GCA_020630805.1 Anaerolineales bacterium | reverse complement strand
TTGTAGACAAAGGTTACGCAACCCCACTGGACACCGTTACCTCACTCGGTAGCGCCGCAATGTTCCAAGCAGGTCAAGGTGCATTGGTTACCGATGGGTCATGGATGATTGGGACCTACGCTAGCTCTGACTTCCCAATGGGCTTTGCTAAGTTGCCAGAAGGTCCAGAAGGCCGCAAGTCAATGTTCAACGGGTTGGCAGACAGCATTTATGTTGGCACTGAAAATCCAGAAGCAGCATGGGAATGGGTCAAGTACTTGGCTAGCCCAGACTGTGCAAACGTTGTTGGTGACGCTGGTGTGGTCTTCCCAGCACAAGCAAGTGCTGTAGAAAAAGCATTGGCCGCTTACGAAGGTCGTGGGTTGGACGTGTCATCCTTCACCAGCCAAGCGCTGTTGGAAGGTGGGACCTTCTTGTTCCCAGTGACAGATAACGCTTCCTCAATCGCCGACATCATGGGCGAAGTTATGGACGCGATCTTCTTGGGTGCAGCAGAACCTGCTGACGTCTTGCCTGCCGCAAACGACAGCGTGAACGATCTGTTCCAATAAACCGCATTTAGCGACTAAGTAAATGAAGGGTGCTCCGCATGCGGAGCACCCTTTTACTAACGACTAATTTCACTCCATTTCTCTACATTATTTTAGAAATTCCCGCTTGAATTCTCTCAAGCGCTAACCCCTATAATTACAAGATGACTAAACTGCGCGCAGCATTGCTGCTTCTCATGTCGGTTGCCTTAAGTGCATGTGGTGGAACGGAAAACACTGCGGATACCTCCGCAGCGGTTGATGTCAATGTCAGCCAGATCAGCTATAAAAATGGTGACTGTAGTGGTCAGTTTGTGGCGCATCCACTGCCCCACACGACAGTTGCCAATCGCTATCCGATTGAAATGTTTGATAGCAACGGGGCTGGTATGGCTGTCAATGATCTTGACCAAGATGGCGACATGGATCTTGTCTTTGCCAACCTTGGCGGCAAGAATTCCGTCCTTTGGAATGAGGGCGACCTAAACTTTCGTGCTCAAGAGCTAGAGTTTGGGAATTCACGGGCGGTTGCCACCATCGATATTGATAGCGATGGGTGGCTGGATCTTGTCTTTACGACAGAAAACGGCTTGCCGCTGTGGTGGAAGAACAGTCAAGACGGCGGCTTTAGCAACGAGCTTGGGTTACCTGGTGTCAAAGCCCCTGCCTATTCAATGGCTTGGGCCGACTTAGATCAAGATGGTGATCTAGATCTGATCGCTGGGTCTTATGACGCTGCTCTAGAAAAAGATCTGGGTGACACCTTCTTGAATGGTGAAGGGGCTGGCATTTACGTCTATGACAACGATGCTGGTGAATTCAAAGGGGAACGCCTGATTGATGAAGCGCAAGCTTTGGCTATTCAAGTGTTTGATGTAGATGGGAATGGCAAACAAGACATTCTGATTGGGAACGACTTTGCTGTCCGCGACTACCTCTGGCTCAACAAAGACAGCGGCTGGGAACGCAGCGAAATGTTTGATGTGACCACGCATAGTACCATGAGCTTTGCGCTGGCAGATCTTGAAAACGATGGTCAGTCTGAGCTGTTTGCGACGGATATGATTCCGTATAAGGATGATGCTGAAACGCAAGCAGAATGGCAGCCAGTCATGGACATGATGATGCACGGCCACGTTGAAGGCGACCCGCAAGTCATGGCGAATGTTTTGCAGTCGGCTGGTGGTGAAAACTTCAGTGATGTTGCCGAAGATCGGGGTGTATTGGCAACGGGCTGGTCTTGGTCAGGCAAATTTGGAGACTTAGATCAAGATGGATTTGTTGACCTGTATGTTGTGAATGGCATGCGGGCGAGCGAATTGTTCTCACATCTGCCAAACAACGAATTGGTTGAGGAAAACCAAGCATTCGAAAACAATGGTGACGGCACGTTTGACCCAGCGTCAGACTGGATGCTTGGGGCAACCGACAGTGGACGTGGCATGAGCATGGCAGATGTTGACGGTGATGGTGACCTCGATATTTTGGTCAATAACCTAGAAACACCGGCGCAACTATTTGAAAACCAACTGTGTGAAGGCACAAGCCTCAAAGTTGCTTTGCGCCAATCTGATGTTGCAAATATGCAAGCCATTGGCGCGCAAGTCATTTTAGAAACGAATAAAGGAACCCTGTCACGTTTGCAAGAAGCAGGCAGCGGATATTTGTCTGGAGATCCAGCAGAATTGCACTTTGGCATGCCAGAGGGCACAGTAATAGAAAAATTGACGGTCATTTGGCCGGATGGGACAACAACCGTTGTAGATACAGTGGAAGTTGGCGCAACACTTCTAATTGAGAAATAGTAAATGTAGCCATGTGCAGGCATGGCGTGGTGTCACAATCTGGGGGCAGTAAACACTATGGCAAAAATTGTATTCATCGGCGCAGGTAGCACTGTGTTCGCTAAAAATCTAATGAGCGACATTTTAGAGTTCCCAGCTCTAAAAGACTGCACATTAACATTGATGGACATTGACGGCGACCGCTTACGGACGTCTGAAATTGTGGCGCATAAAGTTGCAGCGCATCACAAAGCGTCACCAAAAATTGAAGCCACGACCGACCGTCGCAAGGCGTTGAAAGGGGCAGACTTTGTCATCACCATGATCCAAGTTGCTGGATATAAACCTGGCACGGTCGTTGACTTTGAAATTCCTAAAAAATATGGGTTACGCCAAACCATTGCAGACACATTGGGTATAGGTGGCATTATGCGCGGTTTGCGCACCATTCCAGTCCTGCTAGATATCTGCCGTGACATGGAAGAACTGTGTCCAAATGCAACGCTGCTGCAATATGTCAATCCAATGGTGATGAACTGCTGGGCGATCAACAAAGCAACGGGGATTCATACCGTTGGGTTGTGCCACAGTGTGCCACATACGGCACATGACCTTGCGGATGACATGGGCATCCCGCGCGATGAACTGCGTTACTTGGTTGCAGGGATCAATCACGTTGCGTTTTTCCTCAAGCTGGAACACAAAGGCGTCAACATGTATCCGAAACTGCGTGAAACCATGGCTGGCTTTGAAGCGTCTGGCGTGTGGCCAAAGCGCTTTGGTCGCATGACTGACCACGTGCGGTATGAAATGTTCAAGCGCTTGGGCTACTTCGTGACTGAGTCGAGTGAACACTTCAGTGAATACACGCCTTGGTTCATCAAGCGTGATCGCCCTGAACTTCTCACTGAATTTGACATTCCTCTGGATGAGTACATCTTCCGCTGTGAAAACCAAATTGCACAGTGGGAAGGCATGCGGCAAGAATTGGAAGACAGCGACAAGCCGCTCGCCTTAGAACCAAGCGTTGAGTTTGGGTCGCACATTATCAACGCGATTTACACAGGCCAACCCACGCGGATTTATGGCAATATGCCAAACCGCGGCATTATTGATAACTTGCCAGTTGAAGTGCCTGTAGAAGTGCCTTGTTTGGTCGATGACAATGGTGTACAGCCAGTCAAGATCGGCAAAATTCCACCACAATTGGCCGCATTGATGCAAACCAACATCAATGTTCATGAACTAACTGTTGAAGCAGCGCTCACTGGTAAGCGTGAACACATTTACCACGCCGCAATGATGGATCCTCACACCGCAGCTGAGTTATCACTGGATCAGATTTGGTCATTGGTAGATGAACTCATTGAAGCGCACGGGGATTGGCTGCCAAAGTACAAGTAGTTTACAGCGTGCATTGTGATCTCACCTGCGCTCTGTAAATTCTGATTCTTCTCCTTTTGTAAACGCCGTCACCATGACGGCGTTTGCACTTAACGGCATCAATCAATGCAAACTGCTGGGCAATATTGAATTGTGTGCACCTTGATGGTGCCCTCAGCTCTGGATAAGAGAGTCAGCACAGATCAAGACCTTCCTGACTTTCGGAGGGCCAAAGGCAAGGCGAAGCCGCTAGGATCTCCGCTGTGAAGGCACAGTAAGAGCCTAAAATGGGTTGAAAGAGACTTGGGTTTTCCATAAACGGCACTGGAAATGCTGACTTTTGAGAGATCCTTCCT
>JAHDIM010000355.1:2099-4056 GCA_020630805.1 Anaerolineales bacterium | reverse complement strand
CGCCCGTTCCAGAGTTCGCCGATGATGGCATCGTTTGAGAGTTCGGGGATTGACATAGGTCGTCTAGAAAAATCCGATTAGGAAATAAGCTTCGGTATGGTCACCATTGACAAACAATTTCTTAAAACATTTACAGCCTTCCATGTCGAAGACTTCATAGGCTTCAACGGCTGGCAGTGCTTCCGGCAGCCACCACGCATCTACGTGCGGCTCACCTTCAAAATCTGGCGACAATTGCGGCACTTGCCAGTCATCATTGGCTAAGATCTGATCAACATCAGTTGGGTCAAGCGTGAAATGTAGATAGATGGTTGGGCTGAGCAGCGGCGTTTCGTCTTCACTATGTAACACTGTTACGGTGGCAGGCATCGGGTCAAGTAAGAGCGTTGCGAAAAGATCTTTGCCGCTGCGACCTGCTCCATCGAATGCGCCTTCGGGAATGTCAATTGGTGAGCGCACAAATGGAATGTCGATGCCAGTCGGATTACACAGGCAGGCCATTAGAAACAGGCTGAATGCGGCAGTAACAATGGGAATACTACGTGTACGGTACATCTACAAATTTAGCCGCAGACGAGATAGATAGTAATTGCCATCATCAGCCTCGTGTATCTCGTCCGCGTCACTACTTTCTAAAAAATTGCTTCGAGTTTGCTGAGCTGTTCCGCTGTGCCGAGCACGATGAGTTCATCACCGGACAGGAACACGCTGTCTGCAGTCGGCGTGATCACCGTTTGCTTACGCAAGATGGCGAGCAGGGACACACCGCATTCTTGCCGCAAGTTCACCTGCGCTACAGTTTTGTTCAACACAGGTGAGTTGTCTGGCACTTCTAACTCTTCCATCAGTAGCTCGACCCCTGACGGCAGCGTAATTCCATCGATGAATTCGGTGAGTTGTGGCCGCAGCAGCGAATTCGCCATCCGCTTGCCACCGATGTCATAAGGAGACACCACGCGGTCTGCACCGGCGTGTAGCATCTTACTTTCGTTATCCACCGTAGAGGTACGGGCAACGATCGTCAAATTGGGGTTAAGCGCCCGCGCAGAGACCACAATAAACAAATTTCGCGCATCATCTGCCGTTGCCGCTAGCAGGCCCCACGCTTGCTCGATGCCTGCTTTGCGCAGGACGTCATCATCTGTCGCATCTTCAAAGAGCAGTAATGCATCCGGATCATCGATGCTATCTGGATCAAGGCCGTTATCAATGATGACAATATCCCGATTGATCTCATCGGCAAGTACGTCGCCGGCATTCTTTCCGACACGGCCATAGCCACAGATGATGACGTGATCTTTGACTTTGCTTAGCTTACGTTCCATACGCGCATCCCTTAGATCTCTGCGCAACTCGGCAGAGAGAATAGTATCGACTAGAAAAGAAAATGACACCGCAACTGACCCAACACCAATGATGATGTAGAAAATTGTAAACAGCCGTCCAGCAGTAGACAGCGGGATGACTTCCCCAAATCCAACTGAGCTACTGGTGATCACTGTCATGTAGAGCGCATCCAGCCAACTAGCGTCTTCAATAATGCTATAGCCAATAATGCCAAACAGCAGTAAGCCGGTATTCAACACCAGAATGGGCCGAATGCGATGCCAGTTTTTGAAGAGTATGCGAAGCCGATACATAGGGTTTAGTTGGTTAGTTTGCTAGTGGGTTAGTTTGTTGGTTCGTGCTCAAGAGCTCGACATACTCACTAGCCAACTAACCAACCTACAAACTAACTCACCACTCTAATTCTAAAAGAAGAGCCGCATGATCGCTAAGACCTTCGCGACGCTGCGGCTCTTTTGGATTGGATCCCCATTCGTAGCGGGCCGCGCGGCAAGCAGGGAAGAAGTCCGGGCTGAAAAAGGCTTGATCTAACCGAAATCCGTTATTTTTATGGGAGTACCAAGTATAGTCTCGCCCTTCAGGGTGTAGTTGCCTATACGCATCAACCCAG
>JAHDIM010000355.1:0-1999 GCA_020630805.1 Anaerolineales bacterium | reverse complement strand
GTACCAAGTATAGTCTCGCCCTTCAGGGTGTAGTTGCCTATACGCATCAACCCAGCCTAATTCTTCGATGGCTTCCATCCAATGGTGTTCACGTTTCCAATAGGCACCTGTTGAACTGTCGACAATTGCCTTACAGCTATTGGTATCGCCGACAAATATTGCGGGGCCAAGCTGCCATTGCGCCATTACCTGCAGCACGCAGGCATAGTACGGATATTTGAAACCTGTATTGAAATTGGGGATGTGCATGTTGACCAGCACAAACGGCGTTTCCGCCGCAACTTTGGTTGCCAGCCAGCGCCGGGGTTGGTTGGGATGACCAGAGATATCCAACAAGGTTAGCGGATATCTACTAGCTGTGAGCAGCGCGTTTGTGGCTTTCTTCTCAGGATCAATCGTTTGAAACTGATGCAACCACCCTGCTTCAGCAAGCATTTGCGCCAGCGTTTGACTAGCTGGGGTTCCTCGGAATTCAGACAGCGCAATGACGTCAGGCTGCCACGTCAGCAGTTGGTCATAAATCCCCTGCATGCGCTTGCCGCCACCAGCGCGAATGTTCCAAGAGACGATTTTCATGAGGAATCCACTAATAACACGAATGGGCACGAATATTGTTTATTCGCTGCTGATCTGCTAATCCTTGCTTTCTAACAGCGACCACACAAGGTTAAGTCGCGGTCCACTGTTGATAAGCTTTTTGATAGGCCTTCAATGTTTTGCGGTCGAAGCAGACAAAGACAACCTTCTCGACCGATGAAGTTTCAAGAGCGGTCATAATCGTATCAATGGCAATCTGTGCTGCTTTCGCGAGTGGATATCCATATGCACCAGTGCTTATGGATGGAAATGCAATGGACTTGAACTGCTGTGTGTTCGCAATCTCGAACGCACGCTGGTAACAAGACGCCAGCAAGGTCGGTTCATTTTTCTCACCACCCTGCCAAACTGGCCCGACTGCATGGATAACATAGCGGGCTGGCAAGTTATACCCCGGAGTCAACTTTGCATCACCAGTGTCACAGGGGCCTAATGCCCGGCTTGCACGTACCAACTCTGGCCCAGCCGCGCGATGGATTGCACCATCCACACCGCCACCACCGCTTAGTGCGCGGTTTGCTGCGTTGACAATCGCATCCACTTTTTGAGTTGTGATGTCACCTTGGAGGAGTTCTAAGCTGGAATGCATATTGAGTAGCGAAGAGTCGTCTTTTGAGTCCACGAATAACACGAATAGGCACGAATATTTTGATTAGTGATTATTCGTGCCATTCGTGGATTCCAGCTTACTTCCGATTGTCGCGCACGTACAAGGCTTTGATATTACTATTGCCGCTAGGTTTTTTCTTTAGGTCAAAGAGCGTGGTCGCTCGGACGAGTTCGCCTAACTTCAAGTAACCATAGTTACGCGAGTCAAACTCTGGGGCTTGCTTGGCGATAGTGTTACCAACGCGGCCAAGGTGTGCCCAACCGTCATCGTCTGAAGAGGCATCGACGGCGTTGCGCAGCAGGCGAATAAGTTTGGTGTCGCTTTTGAGTTCTTTACTGGACTTCGGCTTGATCGCCTGTGCATCATCGACCTTAGCGCGCAGCACTTCGGTGTACGTGAATTTGTCACAGGCAGAGACAAATGGCGCTGGCGTTTTCTTTTCGCCAAAGCCGTAGACTAGTAAGCCGCCTTCGCGAATGCGCGAGGCCAGCTTAGTGAAGTCACTGTCACTAGAGACAATGCAAAAGCCTTGAAAATTTCCGGTGTAGAGCAAATCCATCGCGTCGATGATCATTGCGCTGTCGGTGGCGTTTTTTCCTTTTGTGTACGCAAACTGCTGCACGGGTTGGATCGAGTGTTGGAGAAGTAATTCTTTCCAACCCTTTAGTCCAGGGCCGGTCCAGTCGCCATAGATGCGTTTTACGCTGGCGACACCAAAGTTTGCAATTTCTGCCAGCAACCCATCAACAATGCTGGGTTGGGCGTTATCGGCGTCGATTAAGACTGCCAATC
>JAHDIM010000354.1 GCA_020630805.1 Anaerolineales bacterium | reverse complement strand
TTAACTATCTTATCTAAATAGCAAGTTGTTACGCCTGTTAACGATCTGTTGCTGAGTTAATAACGCTTGCTCCGTATATTTGTGTGTAGAGGGGCAATACACCCGAATCATAGGAGATTAATCATGTACGAAGAAAAAATAAACAAATTGAAGGCTCTTGGTGAAATGAGCGTTAGCGCAAGCGAGATCGCTGAGGTTTACGAGAAACTAGAGTCTGGGAGTAGTATCTGCAAGACGATCTGTGAATGGGTCATCAAGAAGGCTGTTGAAACAGGATCTTGTTCTGCCGGAGAGGCTGCGCTAACGGGCATTTTCTCACTTGCGGAGGTAGTCTTTTTCCCTGAAGGTGAACCGATCTTAGTTCCACTTGAAGCTGTCGTTGATGCGGCTTGGGGAGCAACATGCGCGGAAGTTGGCATTGAAGGGATTGGGAAAGATGCGGAAAAATGGGCTAAAAAGTGGTGCTCAGAAATCTGAAGTGTCCTTACTTAGTAAGTACTGTCATAACTAGACTTCATAGTCTCATGGAGTCGCGAATATTTGCGTACGGTGTTCATAACAGCCATTGTGCCCGAGATGTTTGAAAGTGCTCAAATCAATAAGCGCCATGTGGTTTTCCAGCCACATGGCGCTTACTTCACTTATCACTCCTCACGAAGTAACCTCAACTATCAACTATCAACTTTCAACTCTCACCCTAATCCTCAATCGCAAACACTACGCTCACGCTTGAGTTATATGACAATTGACCTGGTGACACGCTTACGGTGCCGCCGTCCATGGCAGCTTCGGCCATTGCCATTTCCATCATTGGCATTGGGACGCCCCCTCCAACGCTGCCTTCGCTGACAGAGATCACTTTACCCAAGGTCACGCCGGACATATCTGCCAGTTGTTGGGCTTTTTCGCGGGCGTTTTCCATTGCGTTAGCGCGCGCTTCATCTTGCAAAGCGGTGGTGTCTTCCACACCAAAGTTGATGCCAAAGATATTGTTCGCCCCCGCATCGGTCACGGCTGCGAGCACATCACCAAGCTTGTCGACATCACGCACGACGACATTGACTTGATTTGACACGCGGTAGCCCGCAATGCCAATTGGACCGTTGTCGCCATAGCGTTGTTCTACCCACATGTTGTAGTTGGTGGTTTGCACATCTTTTTCTTCAATCCCAGCGTCTTTCAAAGTTTCTAAAACGGCTGAGATAAAGCGTTCGTTTTCGCCGGTTGCTTCGGCTGCGGTTTCGGCGAAAATCTCAACGCCGACTTGGACCGTGGCGATGTTTGGGATGCCTTGCGCTTCACCAATGCCACTGACTGAAATGGTGCGAGCCGGCCCCGCAGCAACGGTACCGCCTCCACTGGTAACAACGGTTGGCGTTGCGGCTGGCGCAACTTGACGTCCAACCATAAAGGCGGCTAAGGCCACTAAAACAACTAATGCAATCGGGACTAATACTTTTGTGTTCATAGGAATTTACCTCGCTCTGGTGTACTCAGATTATCATATCGATTTGTCGATCTATACAAGAGACGAATGTCGGATGTAAAAGGTTCCCAATACTTTCGATTTGTACGCGGATGACACGGATCGCGCGGATAGGTGTGTATCAAATCCGTGTCATCCCTCCAATCCGCGTACAACAACTAAACGCGCTAAAATGACTGTATGAAAGGACAAGTCTTTTTTGTCACTGGTGCTGCCAGTGGCATCGGGCATTGTGTCGCCACACGTCTCATTGCTCAGAACGCAAAAGTCGCCCTTGCTGATATTCAATTTGATACGCTCCGCATGCAGTTTGATGTAAGCCCGACAGTGCAACTGCACGGCCTTGATGTTACCGATCCAACGCAGTGGCAAGAAGCGCTGACAGCAACGGTTGCCGCGTATGGCCGCATTGATGTTGTGCTGAATATTGCCGGTGTGCTCTACCCAAACTGGATTCATGCTGCGCCGCTGAGCGAAATCGATCGGCAGGTAGATATTAATATCAAAGGTGTGATGTACGGCACACAACTCGCCAGCAAGCTAATGATGGAACAAGGCGCGGGCCATATCATCAACGTTGCCTCGATGGCAGGGATGGCGCCGGTGCCGGGCATTGGTATCTACTCTGCGACGAAGTTTGCCGTGCGGGGCTTCACGCTCGCTGCGGCAATGGAATTGCAAGAGCATGGCATTGCCGTGACAGCCATTTCCCCCACCTTGGTGGATACGCCGATGCTCGATGCTCAGATCGAACGCGAAGAAGCGGCGGTTAGTTTTGTGGGTGGCACGAACACGCTTACGCCAGATGATGTTGCCGATGGCATTTTCAAAGCACTACGTACGAAGCGAACTGAAATCTGCATTCGCAACGCGTTTCTGCCGAAATTGGCAACAGTATTTCCCGGCCTCAATGGCCTGATGCGCAAGGCTGCGGCGGCGCTTGGTGACCGCAATCGCCGTCGGATGTTGGCAAAACGCAACCCATGAAAGCGTTAGTGACCGGAGCCACAGGCTTCATTGGACAATACTTAGTGCGGCGTTTACTGGCGGAAGCGGTGACCGTACGCGCCTTTGTGTTGCCATCTGATCCGGTTCCGGAAGGCTGGGAGGCGGTTGAGATAGCCCGCGGTGACATCACCAATGCGGCAGCTGTTGAAAAGGCGGTTCAAGGTGTGGATACCGTCTTTCACTTAGCCGCCATTGTTCAAGACTGGGGCAGTCAAGACTGGCATGAAGCAGTGACAGTGCAAGGTACGCAGAATGTATTTGTTGCCGCTGCTGCCGTTGATGCACACGTGATTTTGGTGTCTAGTGTGACGGTCTATGGACACCACATTGCTGAACATGTCTGTGACGAACGTCGCGCCCATGGGAAGCCACAAGGTCCCTATAGCCGCAGTAAACAAGCCCAAGAACACCTTGCGACGGCCATGATCCATTCGGATGACTTACGCTGCACTATCGTGCGCCCAGGCAATGTTTATGGCGTTGGCAGCAAGCTATGGGTCAATGAAGTCATCAATGAACTCCGACGCGGAACACCTAGTCTGATCGGCAAAGACGCCAAAAATGCGGGGTTATGCCACGTCAACAATTTGGTTGAAATTCTCTGGCTAGCCGCCACGAAACCAGATGCAGTTGGACAAACCTACAATGCCACAGACGGAATCGATGTCACGTGGGCGCAGTATTTCAATGACCTTGCTGCCATCGTGTCTGCGCCAACCCCAAAACACATTCCGCGTGGTCTTGTTAAAGTCATCGCGCCTATTCTAGAAGCCATCTGGCGTCCGCCTCTGTTCAAAACCCGTCCACCGCTCACGCGTGAAGCGTTGAATCTGGTCGGCTCAGATAATCGTTTTCCAATTGACAATGCAGTCAACGAATTGGGTTACAGCCCAGTGATTTCGTATGCAGAGGCGATGGCGGAACTAAAGGAGCATTTGACTGCCCACTAAGGATCACGAAGTGACACGAAGACGCTTTCTTAGTGATCTTCGTGTCACTTCGTGGGCGGTAAAAATTTATGAAAGTTTGCATCATTGGCGCGGGGTCTTCTGGCATTGTCGCTGCGAAGACCCTCAAGCAACACAACATTCCCTTCGATTGCTTCGAAATGGGTTCAGACATTGGTGGCAATTGGCGGATCAATAACGATAATGGTCGCGCCTCGGCGTACGACGGATTGCACATCGATACCTCCAAGGAAAAGATGGCGTTCTCTGACTTTCCGATGTCAGAGGACTATCCAAACTACCCGCACCATTCGCACATCATTGAATATTTTGAGCAATATACCGAGCACTTTGGTATTCGTGATCAGATTACCTATCGCACCAAGGTGTTGAACGTTGCGCCTAATGGAGATGCGTGGGATGTCACTGTTGAAGATCTAGAAACGAACGCGCAGCGCACTGAAACGTACAGCGCCGTGATGGTCTGTAACGGTCATCATTGGAATCCACGTTGGCCGACGTTTGACGGTGACTTTGATGGCGAGATCCAGCATTCACACTACTATCGCAACACAGAAGGAATGCGTGGCAAAAATGTTTTAGTCTTAGGCGTGGGCAA
>JAHDIM010000353.1 GCA_020630805.1 Anaerolineales bacterium | reverse complement strand
ATCACTTCTCACCCTTCACAAAAACCTCAATCGCTCCCGGCATCACTTCCCAGACAACCTCTCTCGCCTCGGTCTCAATAATCTCGCCGTCTGCGTGGGCTGGTGTGCCGGGAGTTGTCCGAATGGTGAGGGTTTTGGTGCGATGGTAGTGCACTCGTGGATCTTCTAAGTGGGTACCTTTCATGACTTTGATCATCAGTTTGATGAGTTCTAGGCGTGGTAATGCAGGGCCAAAAACAAAATCCAATAAACCGTCATCTGGCTCGGCATTTGGGGTCATGAAGAAGGCGCCGCCAGTGCGTTTGGTGTTGCCAATTGATGCCAAAATTAGCGAGCCTTCATAGTGGCCATCGTCCCAAATAATCTCTGCTTGCCAAGCAGGTTTGCGCAGAATGGTCACGATGGTCGCCACAATATAACGGATATCTCCTTTGAGAAACGCCGGCATGGCAATGTTCATCAAGTTGACCTGTGGTTCTAAGCCAACTGCAGAATTGTTGTCAAAATAACGTCCGTTGACGTAACCTAGATCGATCTTGCGCGTTTGGCCTTGCCGCAGAACCTTGACTGCCGTGTCTAGATCGCGCGGTATGTCCAACATATCAATCAGGTCATTGGCAGTGCCAAGCGGCAGAATGCCAATGCGTTTCGAGCCATCGGCTGACATGACACCATTGACCACTTCCGAGATCGTCCCATCACCACCGGCGGCTACGGGGATACGCCCGGCATCGATGGCCGCTTTTGCCAAGGCAATGGCATGATTTGGACCATCTGTTACGACGAGATCGTAATCCAGTCCTGCAGTGTGCAGTATGTCTTCTAATTTAGATTGTTTTTGTCCGGTGCGACCTTGGTCGGCATGCGGGTTGAGAATGATGGTGAACTTAGGTGAGGGCTGGCTCTGCATAAAAATATTATGCCATTTGGCAGCCGGAAAAGTGAGCGCCAGATTGCAACAAAATCGCCGCAATCTGGCGCTGGTGAGGATCTATTTCAGATAGGGTAGGAAGTAGGTTGCCAGACCCAGGAAGAAAGCAAACCCAAGTGAGTCTGTCGTTGCTGTCAGGAAAATAGACGATGCCAATGCTGGGTCCATCCCCAACTTGCGTAGTGTCAAAGGCACGAGTGTTCCAGCGGCAGCAGCAATGATGAAGTTGCCAATCACGGCAAGTGAGATGACAACGCCTAACATTGGTATGCCCTTCCAGAGCCAAGCGATTAGGCCGACACACAGGCCAATGCAAATCCCATGCACAATGGCGAGCCCAATTTCGCGCAGGACGGTATTGCGTGACTGTCGTAACTCTAACTGCCCTAGCGCAATCCCACGGATAATGATCGCTAGTGTCTGCGTGCCGCTGTTGCCGCCAAGGCCAGCGACAATCGATTGGAAGACTGCCAACACGGCAACTTCGGCAATCGTCGCTTCAAAGCGACTGATCACGAATGATGCAAAAAACGCTGTACACAGATTAAGAAACAACCACGGCAAGCGCTTGCGGATCATCACGGAGGTCGGGCTGAAGACATCCAAGTCACTGTCAGTAGAGACGTTTGCTAGACCATAAAGGTCTTCGGTTGCTTCATCTTCAATCACCTCGACCAAGTCATCATGCGTAATGACCCCAACCAGCCGCCCAGAGGCGTCCACAACTGGCAGTGAGAACAGTTCATAGCGCGAAATCAGTTGCGCACATTCACGCTGATCGGTATCTACACTGACTTGAATGACGTCACGATCCATAATGGTCCCGATTGTGACCGTAGAAGGCGAAATGATCAGTTCGCGTAAGCCGACAATTCCAATCAGCTTCTGATCGCGATCAACCACGTACAGGTAGTAGTGGTCATCATCATCAATACTGCGGTGGCGCAAATAGGCGATGGCCTGATTGACCGACATCCAGCGCCGCAAGATTGGCATCTTGGTCGTCATCCGACCGCCAGCCGTGTCATCGTCGTGCTTTAGCAGTGGTCGGACGAGGTCTGCCTTCGCCTCCACCATGGTGTCAAGCACAGCCTCGGCTTGTGCTGCATCTAGATCCAACAAAATGTCAGCCGCTTCATCTGGCTCCATTTCGTTGAGCACTTCGGACAACGTCTCAACTGGCAACTGCCGTGCGATCTCGGCAGCTTCATCTTCGTCAAGGTATTCCAAGACGTCTGCGGCCTCGGCCCATTCCAGTTGTGGCAGTAGTTCGGCTTGTTCAGCAAGGTCAAGATCCCCAATTGCTTCTGCAAGCGTGGTCTCCGCCCGCGCGGGAGTGAGGTGATCTAAAAGTAATTTGGCGCGATCGACGTCGTCTTGCTCTAAGGCAATCCGAACGTCTTCGAGGATGTTAGTAAATTCGACTGGTGCCATCATAGCGACCTCCAGAAGCATCTGTGCTTCGCGATGAGTTAGAAATAAAAAAGCGCCCATCGACAAGACGACGCGCGCTCTTCAGCACCAATCAGGGGGCAATTTTGGTTAGTCCGCGACTAAGCAAGGCCCTCGGGTTGGGGAGAAAAGATTTGAAGCTGTCGTCCTGACGAAGATGTCAAAGCGGTGTTGAACTGCGAGTGACTCGGGTCAGGTTGGTCTAAATCTGTGTTCATTCGATAATCTTTGCGTTTACTCACGCATTTCTATCTTATCACGAGGTGAACGGCTGACGATCTTGGTTTATGGGGTTTATTAGTCTGTGTAGTGCCACTCCGAGGAGTAGCACTACGCTGTCTGATAAAACAAAAAACGCCACCTACGAATAGATGGCGTTTGGGTATTCCACAGCGAATAAGTGCTCCCTCTTGAAAGTTGCTTGGCTTCAACTGAAACAGATCCAGACATCTGGATGGGCATCTGTTCCAAAACCTCTCTACCGATACTGTCGCGTTATGCGCACTAACGTTGCCTATAGCTGATACCAATACGTGCAATGACAAAGGCTATGGAATACCTGATATCTTTAGTCTACTTTGTATATTTGTTCGCGTTGTTTTAGGGTTTATTGTGGTTAGATTTAGGTTAGGTTGTGTAAATTTAAGAAAGTACAGAATCAAAAAACGCGACCCTGACTAGGATCGCGTTTCTGTTATTTGCTAATGCTTTTGTACTTAGTCGCGGCGGCCAAAAATTTGGATCGCGAAGTAAAGCAGTTGCATGAGTGACACTGCGGCGGCAGCGACGTAGGTCATTGCAGCAGACCAGAGCACGCGGCGTGTGCCTGCGGCATCTTCACCGGCCATCAGCAGATTGCTTTCTTTCAAGACGTTCATCGCGCGGCGGCTTGCGTCGAATTCTACTGGCAGGGTCACAAAAGCAAACAGCGTTGTCGCTGCAAACCCTAGTAAACCAAGTACTGCCACGTAGAAGCCAAACTCACCAGCGAAGGCCATCAGGATCAAACCACCCATGATCAGGTAGCGACCCATTTGTGAGCCAATGTTGACCGCAGGCACCATTGCGGAGCGCAAGCCCAACATTGGGTATTTGGTTTCACGCTGGAGTGCGTGCCCAAATTCGTGTGCCGCAACAGCCATTGCGGTAACAGACGGTTGTTGTGCATTGGCGGCGGACAAACGCAGCGTATGGCTACGCGGATCGTAGTGATCACCGCTGTTGGTGATTTCAAATGCCAAGTCAGGCATGTTGTAGCGGCGCTTGAGCACTTCTACAACTTGGTGACCGGTCATATTTTGAGTGTTGCGTACCTTGTGGTACTTGTTCATATTTGCGCGGACCCGCCAACTGGCCAACCCAGTAATCCCAGCGGCAACTGCCATCAACATGATATAAATCGGACTAATTCCGAACATAGTGCAAAGTTCTCCTTACAAAAAGGTTAGGTTTCGTATTCTTGAGACCATCGTACACCAAAATTATCTGAAGAATATTAGTGTGGTCTTTCATTTTACTTGACCCTGGATGAGTCGTGGATGTCACATGAGATTTTGTGTGAGATTAGACGTTCAGATGAACTGTGCTTATTCCAAGCATAGTTCCCATCTCAAGCCCAAGCCGTGTCATCACGAGTGACCGACCAGCGGTTCTGGTTGAAAGCTATAAGGAACTTAT
>JAHDIM010000352.1 GCA_020630805.1 Anaerolineales bacterium | reverse complement strand
CGATTTATCACACGCTAAGCGTTACAGAACTAAACGAGCTAAAAGAAGTCATCAAGCTTAGCAACATGGATCGATTTGATATTTATGTTGCACCAAAATCCAATTAGACAACTTGGTTTGGTGTCGAAGTCTCTTTCTCCGACATAAGGTCAATACTCAAAATTGATGTCACACAAGCTGCGAAAGTTTCGCGGCTTGTGTGCGTTAAGGTCCTCAAAAGTATTTTCTTGGTAAGATGCGCACATGCGACTTCTGGCATTTGACTCGCTTACAGAGCGCTGGCTACTAGGGATAGCAGGTGTCTTCACAGCTACGGCATTCTTTGCTCTGCAACTCGCCCCCGTGGTGCGGTCAGCAGATTGGCAAACATTTGTGTGGCAAACAGACTACTGGCTTAGTTTTGGCATCTGGGTCATCTGCCTAATTACGACCCATATCGTTTTAGAACGTGTGTTGCCGCAACGAGACCGGCTGATCATGCCTGTCGTCTTCTTGTTAGTCGGCTGGAGCATTGCCCTCATCTGGCGCTTAGCAGGTCAGTTTGGCTTACGCCAATCCATTTGGTTAGCCATTGCAACCATAGCCTTCAACGTTGTTGTCGCAACGCCGCGAGTACTCCGTACATTTCAACGCTACCGTTACCTATGGATGGTGACAGGCATCTTGCTAACCGCATTGCCGCTTGTCATTGGCGTCAATCCCTCTGGGTTTGGCGCAAGATTATGGCTGGGATGCTGTGGCATTTATTTTCAACCATCAGAACTCCTCAAGCTAGTTCTCGTCATCTATCTCGCTACATATTTGGCGCGAAACAGACAATATCTCGATCTCAACACTCATCAACGTCGTTTTAGCCGAGAGCAACTAGCCCCCTACATTCCAATGCTTATTATTTGGGGGTTGTCTTTGCTATTGTTGCTCAACCAACGCGATCTGGGAACTGGCTCTCTTTTGTTTGCCCTATTTGTCTTGATGCTCTACCAAGCGACAGATAACGTCGCCTATTTGATAGTTGGGCTTGCGCTACTAATCATTGGGGGCTTCATTACCTATCAACTTTTTGATGTTGTTCAAGTCCGCGTCAATGCATGGCTAAACCCTTGGGCTGACGCCTCTGGCAATTCGTATCAGATTGCACAATCGCTATTGGCATTGGCAGCAGGTGGTCTGGCGGGCCGCGGATTTGGAATTGGTGCGCCAAGAGTCATTCCTGTAGTGCATTCCGACTTCATTTATGCTGCAGTCATTGAAGAATGGGGGATTGTTGGCGGGTTCGCCATGCTAGCGTTGTTTACAATTTTGCTGGCACGCATCTTCCGTCTTTCCATCATCACTAATGACCAGTTTCGCGCTTACTTAGCAGGCGGTGTCGCCACGGTATTTGGGTTGCAAGCCATATTTATTATTGGCGGAGTGATCAAGGCACTGCCGCTCACTGGAGTCACCCTCCCGTTTGTCTCATATGGAGGATCGGCTTTGTTGATCAACTTCATCATGCTTGGCCTTGTCATGCGATTGTCAGGTGAGCACGCGACATGAAACGGCAACAATTGAAAAGCAGCCAACGCTTGATGTTAGGTCTGATTGCGGTGTTGCTGCTCCTTGCCGCATACAACTTGACGTGGAGCGTGTTGCACTCGACGAGATTACTTGCGCGTGATGACAATCCACGGTTGGTGTTTGCCTCCCAACGCATACAGCGTGGTGAGATATTAGATCGAAATCGCGTCCCAATTGCCACCACCACATTTAGCAACGGACTATTCTTCCGTGAATACCCGATTGCTGGCACTGCCGCAATTACCGGATACTCTTCCTTCAACTATGGGACAAGTGGGCTCGAGAACACCTTCGACACACTACTCACCAGTGCTGACCTCCAAGACGAGCAAACGCTGCTATGGCAACGTGAAGTCCTGTACCAGCCCCAAGTTGGCCGCGCCATTCGCACCACTATTGACGCTGAGTTGCAAGCCGCTCTTGCAGAGACAGCCATCTCATCTGGATTGGTCGTCGACCGCATGTCAGGAGATTTACTCGCGATTGTTTCAAATCCGTCATACGACGCCAACACGCTTGACCAAGACTGGGAGCAAATCACAGCCGACGATCAAGGTGCGCTGGTCAATCGTAGTATGCAAATGGCCTATCCCGCTGGTGAAATGCTGGATTTACTGTTGGAACTCAATCGGATCAATCTAACAAAAGATGGATCCTTTCTGCCAAGCAAAGCGCAATTTTTGAATTTTCTTGGGGAACTCGGCGTGTTTAGGGTGCAGACACTTGAAGTGGAACATGCATCGGCGCATATTGAACCGATGCAAGCAGAACTAGAGCGGATGGATCTCGTGGCGTGGCACGGGCAGTCCATCAAGCTGACTCCATTGCAAATTGTCACCATTATGCGAACCGTTAGCAATCAGGGTGTGCGACGAGATGTACGCCTAATTCTTGAGACACAGGCCGACACCGTGAACGAATGGGTCCCGTATCGCTTCGAACCAAATGAATTGGTTGTTTTGCCTAGATCAGTAGTCAACACCTTTCGTGAACGCTATCTAGCAAATGAAGGAACCTCTGTCATACAAGTTTCAGTTGAAAGTGTTGTTGAAGGTCAGCAAATTACTTGGGTATCCGGAGAAACCCAAAATCGAGAGCTGATTTGGATTGTTGTGGAGGAAACAGAGCAATCTACCAACATTGCTGCTGCGATTGCAGTTATTGAAGCATTTTCTTCGAAAAAGTAGAAATACACGCCAGCTTAAACAAAAAACGTTGCCTCTTGGGACAACGTTTTTTATCTTAATTGCGACTTATTTCATCTACTTTGGTGTCAAGCGCGCAAACTTCCGCTTCCCAACTTTCATCACGATCTCGTCTTCCACCGTTACTTCCAGATTGATATCAGTTTGCTTTTCATTATTGAAACGCACGCTGCCTTGCTGAATAGAGCGTCGGGCTTCAGACTTTGAAGAGGCAAACTTGAGCGATGTCAGCAAGTCAACCAATGGCGTCCCAGCCTCAACAGCAACCTCAGGCATATCATCCGGCAAGCCACCTTGTTGAATGACTTTCTTGAAATGGGCAGCCCCTGCTTCTGCACCTTCGGTGCCGTAGAAAATTTCAGTAATTTCAAACGCTAATTTCATCTTGCCATCCCGCGGATGCAAGCTGCCATCGGCTAGAGTTGCTTCAACATGAGCAATTTCTTCAGGTGCAAACCGTGTTACAAGCTTGTAATACGTTGGCATAGCGCTATCTGGCAAGCTCATGACTTTGCCATACATATCTTCTGCGTTGGATGCAATCGGGATATGGTTACCCTGTGACTTGGACATACGTTGGATGCCATCTGTACCCGGCAAAATTCCAGAGATGATAGCCACTTGCGGCTTTTGCCCAAAAGACTCTTGCAGCTTGCGCCCAGAGACCACAATATTGAAAAGTTGGTCACGTCCCCCTACTTGCACATCCGTTTCTTGGGCGACAGCATCGTAGCCCTGCATGATGGCATAGAACGTTTCATGCAGGTAGATCGGTTCACCTTTGTCTAAACGCTTGGCAAAGTTGTCGCGTGTTAAAAATTGCTGTACGGTGAACGTTTGTCCAAGCCGAATAATATCCAATAAGGAGAGTTTAGACAGCCAGTCCTTGTTGTATTTGACTTGCGTCTTTTCTGGGTCCAAAATGCGGAATGCCTGTTCCGCAAACGTCAGACCATTCTTCGCAACTTGCTCTTCCGTCAAAATAGGACGAGCTTTGTTTTTGTCACTGGGATCCCCAACAAGCGCCGTATAGTTCCCAATTAGAAATGTCACTTCATGGCCAAAGTCTTGAAACTGGCGCAGCTTACGCATGCTAATGGTGTGCCCAAGGTGCAAGTCGGTTGAAGTCGGATCATAACCACAATACACGCGAAGCGGGCGACCTTCTTCTAGTTTGGCCTTAAGTTCTCTGCGCATGCTTGCTGCCAATTGCGCGTCACCGTAGTCGGTGCCTTGCATCAGCACATCGAGTTGTTCTTCGATAGTCATTTGTGTTGATCCTTTGAAAATTTAGCGT
>JAHDIM010000351.1 GCA_020630805.1 Anaerolineales bacterium | reverse complement strand
CATACCAATCGCGGCGGGGTGAGTCTGGTTCGCGCGCATCGAGGAACCATTTGTGCCCTTTGCCAGTGTGGTTGAGTACGAGGTCAATGATCACACGCATGTCCCGCGCATGCGCTTCTTCAATTAGACGTTTGAAGTCTTCATTGTTGCCGTAGTCGGCATCGACTTTATAGAACTGCACGATGTCGTAACCGTGATAGCTGGGCGAGACCATAATCGGCATGAGCCACAGGGCATCTACGCCAAGGTCGTCTAAATAATCTAAACGACTAATCAGGCCATCGATGTCGCCGATGCCATCTGCATTGCTGTCCTGATAGCTGCGAACGAAGACTTCGTAGAAGATCGCGTCACGCCACCAATTTTCATCGGTTGCATCGAATGTGGTTTCAGGCGTTGGCGAGGGGAGGCTTGGGCGTGATTGAATTTGGCAAGCAGACAGCGCAATGCATAAGCAAACAGACAGCCAGATAATTGCAATTCTTGTTTTCATACTGCGTGTCGCCAAAACAATTAACAAATAACGGTTAACTATTAATTATTATCATCCTTTCACGCCACCAATGGTCAAGCCAGAAATAATCCAGCGCTGCATCAGGAAGAAGAAAAAGACCACAGGGAGAGACATCACAATGGACATCGCTGCGAATTCGTTCCAAGGAATGGTGCGCTCCCCAATCATTGAGGTGAGCGCCATTGCCAAGGTGTAGCGTTGGGGGCTTTCTAAGAAGAGCCATGCTAGTGCAAATTCGGTCCAGCCTGTCATAAAACCAAACAAAACGGTGACGGCCATCGCTGGCAAAGACAGCGGCAAAATCACGCGAATGAAAGACTGCGTGGGGGATGCACCATCAATTAGTGCTGCTTCTTCCAGCTCTTTGGGAATGGTGTCGAAGTAGCCTTTCAAGTTCCAGACAGCAAATGGCAACACAGAAGAGGCATATGCAATTGCCAGACCCATTAGGGTTTTGCGGAGGGTTTCATCGCCAATTGGCACAGAGTTGAACAGTACGAACAGTGGGCCAACGGTTGCGACGGCTGGCAGCATCAGCAAAATAATGAAGCTAAGCATGCCAGCTTGACGACCGATGAACTTGAAACGGCTAAACGCATAAGCTGCAGAGGAGCCAATAATCACCGCGAAGATTGAGGTCCCCAGCGAGACGAATAAGCTGTTCAAGAGCAGACCGCCAAAGGTCATACAGGTTTCTGGTTTGGCAGGATTAGAGCAGAAGCGAATCCATGGTTCGACCAAAATCTTGCGATAGGCATCGAATGAGATGTTGGTCGGGATGAGCTTCAGATCTAACGGCTTACTAAAGCCTGCTGGCTCTAGCGACATGGTGAGAATCCAAAAGACGGGGAACATCACAATAGCGGTAATGAACAGCAAGAAAACCTGTACGCCAAGCTGTCCCAAAAATTCACGACGCTTTTTGGCATTGCGAATGAAGAACACGCCATAGACCAGCAGCAGCGCAATGATGATGGCAATAACAAGAAGTGACGTTCTAAGCATCGTAAGACTCCGTTGCGCGGGTAACGCGATTTTGCATTAGGGTAAATGCCAGCAAGATAAAGAACACAACGATTGAAAAGGCGGCGCCAATGCCGTACAGCCGTTGGGTGAAGATCAGTTTATAGGCCTGCGTGACCAAAATTTCAGTGCGCCCTTTGGGGCCACCGTTGGTTACAAAGTAGATGATGTTGAACTGATTGAACGTCCAAATGGTCCCAAGCATAATGGCCGGAACCATTGCTGGTCGCAGCAGCGGCAGGGTGATCTTTTTGAATTTCTGCCACCCAGTTGCGCCATCAATATCGGCGGCTTCGTACATTTCATTAGGAATGGATTGCAATGCGCCGGTAGCCACCACAGTCATAAACGGCCAGCCGAGCCAGACATTTGTCATCAGTGCCGCAAAGTAAGACATCGGCAACCACGCCAGAATGCCTTCATTGTCAACCTGTGCCAGCCAGCGTGTGGTGTCTGGAATGCTGGTAAAGAACGCCTGATTGAACAAGTCGATCAGCTGATTGACGGCCCCAAAGCGGTCGTGGAACATGTTGGTCCAGACCGTAGCTGACACCATCCCCGGAATAGCCCACGGAATAATAAACAGCGCCCGGTAGATTTTGCGTCCAATCAGATTTTTGTAATTGAGAGCCATCGCAATAGCGACGCCAATCACGGTGTGTAGCACGACGTTTGAAACGGTCCACCAGACATTGAAGAAGAGCAGCCGCGGGAAGTAGTAGTCCTGAATAGCAAGTTCACTTTTCAGGATGCGGACAAAGTTGCCAATGCCTGGGATGTGCGAAACATCGTAGCCAAAGACAGTGCCTTCATAGTACGAATACTCTGGTCGAAACTCAGCGCTGCCGGGAATAAGCGGGTTGTAGCGCAGGTTGGTAATTTCGAAGTCTGTCAGAGACATCCACCATTGGAAAAGCTGTGGCAGTAAGGTGATGATGATCATCAACAGACCGGCTGGGGCAATATAAAGCCAAGCACGGCGCGTGTCGCGGAATAAGCGCTTCCGTCGCGCGCGAGAGGCATCTGCCTGCGTATAAGAGGAGTGTGTGGTCATAAATCTTGCGTGTGGTTACAGATTGTTGTGACAGGAGTATACGGTCAACTTTATTAGGCGCAATTGTAGACAAGCTGTCTACAAAAATCGACCTTGTTTTGTATAAGTTGCTACTCCGTTGCAAATATTTTGATCAATGATACAATGGAACCGCTTCCATGGAAACGGTTCCATAAAGTAATTCGTCAAACTCAAGTCTGACGAAGAAAGGACAGAATAATTGATGAATGGCTGAATTGCTTAACTGCTGAATGATTAATGAAAGCAGGACAAGACAGTACATTGCATTAAATATTCAACAAATCACCAATTAATCAATTCGCCAATTTCTATGTCGCCCACAATAAAAGATGTTGCTGAAGCTGCAGGTGTTGGCATTGGGACTGTCTCCAGAGTTCTGAATGACAGCCCGTCTGTGCGGCCAGAGACGCGCGCTAGAGTCCAAGATGTGATTGCCCGGTTGAACTATCATCCGAACGCAATGGCGCAAGGGCTTTCGCGGCGCGAGTCGCGCACTATTGGGGTTTTGGTTCCGTTTCTAACAATGCCGTTCTTTGTGACGGTCATGGAAGGGATTGACAATGTTTTGTCTGAAACAGACTACGACCTCATTGTGTTGAATGTCGACAAACCAGACAAGCGATCCACCTATCTACAAAACTATGTTTACTCACGCCGCCTAGATGGGCTGATTGGCGTGACGGTTCCGTTTCAACCAGAAGAAATTAAGCGGCTGGCGCAAGTTAACTGTCCCATCGTCGCAGTGGATAACGCGATTGATGGCGTTAGCTCCTATTTTGTCAACAACACCAAAGGCGGTGAGTTAGCAATGTCGCACTTGTTAGCGCTTGGCCATACCAAGATTGGCTACCTTGGTGACTTGCACGGGATTGTGCGCGGCGTGCCAAATACGCCGGAACATCGTTACACCGGATACCTGAATGGTTTAGAAAAAGCAGGCATCCCTTTTGATGATCGCTACACTCGATTTGGCATTATGAGCGAAGAAAACGGATACAAGCTGACGAAGTCGATCATGGAACAGGCAGATCCGCCAACGGCGCTGTTTGTTTACTGTGACACTGCTGCCGTGGGTGCTTTGAAGGCCCTGCGCGAAATGGGGCTGCGGGTCCCTGAAGATATCTCCGTTGTTGGGTTTGATGACATTGACGTGGCTCGCCATGTCAATCTGACCACAATCCGCCAGCCTATGCAGCAGTATGGCGTCCGAGCAGCGCAAAAAATGCTCGAACTGTTGTCTGACACAGAAACCTCTGGTGATCACCACTGTTTTGATCTTGAATTGATTGAACGTGGCACGACCGCTAAGGTTGCTGTTTAAGAAGATTGAAATACAAGTACGATCAGTAAGGAGACGCTACCCGAACAATTCTTTTACAAAAAAAATTGGTTGTTTGTTTTTCAATAAATATGAACTGAGGAGAGTTCAGAATGAATAAACTACAAAAAAACTGGATCGCTCT
>JAHDIM010000350.1 GCA_020630805.1 Anaerolineales bacterium | reverse complement strand
GTAGACAGACGTAGGCAATCATCCGTCGCGCGCCAATGCGGTCGCTCAAAATCCCTCCCAATATGCCAATTAGCATCGATGTGAGCGAGACGCTGCCCCAAACAAGGCCAAGCTGTAGCACCGTCAAGTCTAAGTCAGCGGCAATTTCAGGAAACAGAACCGGAATCGCAAGTGAGGGAATAGCGTAGATAACGCCAGTCGTAAGGGCGACAAGGCCAAGCATGACCCAGCGCGTTATGTTTTCAGGCATAGGGGATTGGTAGGGGCGGATTGGCGTCCATTAGTTCCAACAAATGAAAATCTAACGATGAGTTTTGCACCGACAGATCGTTTGCAATTGCTCGTAATCGCTATCGTGTTCGTAATCGTAATCGAGAAGACTCGGAATAATCATCATGCAAAGTCTCTATCCGGTTGAATTTCAAGATAGCAGTCGCAAATGCGCTATCACCGACCGATTACGATAGCGATTACGACAACGATAGCGAGTAAATTCGCAGTTTTGTGGAAACTTTCAGGCAGTAAAGCCTTTTTCCATGGTTAGTGCGCCATTTGTTGGAACAAATGATTGGCATCCGCACTCTAATGAAATAAAGAAATGTATTGCAATTGACGGAACGTTGGGCAGGCGCAGTTCGCCGCTACAACAGTATCAATCCTGCATTTTCTTGGCGTGCGCTTGCTTTTGCTGCGTAATTTTTTCTAGCCTTGCGTGTGTCCGTTCACGCATATCTTCTGGGACATCGTCTGGGGTGACGTAGCCAATAAGAATGCCACGGCGGGCAGTGTTACCAGGTGCAAAAGTGTCTGACAGAAAGTCTTCAGTGACCGTAATCCGATATTTGCGCCGCATCAGAAAGTCGATGACGTGTTGGGCGTACTCTGCGCGGACAGCCGCGTAGTCTGGATGGGCACCGAGGTCATGCAGTTCGTCAGGATCGTTGTTGAGATCAAACAGAATGGGCCGATAGCCAACAAAGTGGACGTACTTCCAGTTCTCAGTGCGGATCATAATCGCTAGTCGGTCTGTGTCTGGCATATCCAACACATAGCGCGGTAAGCGGTCTGAAAAGTCTTGCTCTGCAACCGCGTATTGCCGCCAATTGGGCGCTGGCTGATTATGAAGTAAGGGCAGCAGCGAACGGCCTTCCAAGCGCGGGTGATTGGTCGTATCGCCGCCGACTAGTTCAACAAATGTTGGCAGCAGGTCAATGGCTTCTACAAAGCGTGAGTCTACGGTGCCACGGGTGGCATCGGCTGCTGGACGGGGGTCGGCGATGAGCATCGGAATGCGCATTGAAGACTCATGGACAACGGTCTTTTCTCCCAACCAGTGATCACCGAGCTGATCACCATGATCGGCCGTAAACACAATCACCGTATTTTTGAGCAGCCCGCTTTGCTCCATGTAGTCGAGCAAGACGCCAATTTCATCATCAACTTGTTTGATGAGTCCCATATAGGCGCGCGTGACTTTTTCGTAAATGCCAGGCACGTTATAGGCTTGTCCGAAGTCTGTGCTTTGCAACACTTCAAGGACGGGGTGCGGTGCTTCCAATTCTTGGTCGGCTTTGACGCGTGCTTTTAGCGGCGTGTGGGCATACATGCTGGCATACGGCTCTGGCGCAATGTAGGGCCAGTGCGGCTTGATAAAGCTCAGATGCAAACACCACGGTACATCTGTGGCGGCATCTTCCATAAATTCGATGGCTTTGCGCGTGGTGACAGGTGTCTCTGAATGTTCTACGTCAATGTCGGCCGGTAAGTCTGAATTTTCCCAGAACCAGCCGCTGCGGAAGGTGCCATCTTCAGCAGTCGCCCCATTCGCATGGGCATGCCATGGACTGTCCGCACTATAGCCAAGTGCGCGGAGATAGGTGTTGTATTCAATGTCCTTGGCGCGTTCGTCGTTTGGGTATAAGCCGTCAAAGCGCCAGTAGGGTTCAAACCCGGCTTGGGCAATATGTTGTCCCAGCGGTGAGTCTAAATCGATGTCTAACCGCTGCAACCCGTCTTTGTCAGGGGTGGCGTGAGACTTGCCCACCAACACAGTCCGGACACCTTCTTGATGTAAGTAGTCGCCAATGTTGAGTTCATCTGGACGATAACCAGAATAGTTGGCTGTCACGCCGTGTGAAGACATATAGCGTCCGGTGTAGAAGCACGCCCGAGATGGCGTACAGACTGGTGAATTGGCGTAAGCGCGGTCAAACCGAACGCCCATCTGTGCTAGGCGGTCAATATTAGGCGTGTCGAGGGTGTCGTGACCATAGCAAGACAAGTAGTCCCACCGCAGTTGATCACACATGATGAACAGAATATTGGGTTTCGACATTAATGGCTACGTAATTCGGGGAGCGCCAGTGGAGCCACGATCTTCAATCTGATGGATCAACTCTTCAACCCGCGGTGTGTGATCTGGGTTTGCTTGCAACGCTAGGAATAGCTCAGCTGCTTTCCAGCCTAAATCGTAAGCGGGGACAAGTACGCTTGTAAGCCGTGGCGTAATGCGCTGTGCCAATACTTGGTAGTCATAAGTGACAACAGACAGGTCTTCTGGCAAGCGGATATTGTTCGTAACAACATAATCAATAACCCCGCGGGCGTAAATGTCATTCATTGCAAAAATAGCAGTTGGCGGGTTGGGTAATGCCATCAGTTCTTCCACGGCTTGGCGGGCGGTCTGCGGATTGCCGTCAATTTCTTTGACCAATTCAGGTCGAATTGGAATACCACGGGCCAATAAGGCATGTTGGTAGCCAAACCAGCGCCAAATCCCTTCGCCTTGCGAGTGATGCCCGGTAATAAAGGCAATATCACGGTGGCCCAATTCAAGTAAGTGATCCACAATTTCGCGTGAAGACTGTTGACCGCGAACGGCTAAGTGCGGAATGTCATCAGAATTTAGCTCATGGCCAGCAACAATGATATTGACGCCTTGTGCTAGCTGCGTCGTGATCTCAGTATTGATCTCGGGCGGAATACCAAACTTCGCAGGGACAAAAATGAACCCGCCAACGCCACTGCGTTTGAGGTTTTTCAAAAGGGAGAGGGTTTTATCTGACTTCCCGTCTGTACTAGAGACAACAGCAATGAAGCCGTTTTCAGCGAGCCGATCTTCAATCCCGCGGGTGACGTTGGCAATATAAGGAATGCGAATATCGCCAATGAGTAACCCCACAAGCTGCGACTTACCACCAGCCAAAGCCCGCGCGTTAACATTCGGGCGATAGTCTAGGGCGTCTGCAATTTCCATAATGCGATCCCGCGTTTCGGGTCGCATCATATTCGGTTTATTGAACGCGTTCGAGACGGTTGCGGGTGAGACGTTCGCGCGTTTCGCGACGTCATAAATCGTTGCCATGTTGTGGTTGGTTAATATAAAAAACTGTAGCGCAATGTTGGCGCCAACGCGTAAAGCGAAAGGCAGATATGCTGCGAGGCAAGCTCCTTTCGCTGAGAGTCAAGAAAAGCTGTCTGTAGTTGATGATGTTGATTGTCACTAGATGTCCTAAGTCTAATGTGCAATCAATGTGTGCGGCTAGACACGTTGGCTACTAACTTCTACTAAAGCGATTTAGTGTGTAGCTGGCCTACATTTTAGTGAGGACCGGCATAACTGTCAACATTCTATGGTTTTGTTACCCAGAGGTTAGAAAATGATTGCTCTAACCGTTAGTGTCTTTGACATTCAAGTAGCCCTATGTTATTTTTACGACGCTAAACCGCTTCAAAACAGTAGGTGTCGGAGACAAGCTAAAAAACATCGGTTTGTAGTGTGTCAACGACAGCGGTTTACTAAGTGTTTCGCAACAAGAATTCAGAAATAAATGCGACAAATGCATGCGAAACCTTCAGTAAAAACCAGATCTAACGTCAATTCTATTGTTGAGAATGTTCTGGGTTTTACATAAAACCAACAAGCACAGAAATCGCAAGCTACGAAGGGAAAGGACAGTCCTTCATTGCAATCTCAATTTCATATATGACACATCTTAGGTGGGACCTCTGGATGTGTTGCGCGCCGCGTTTGTATTTTTGTCGTTTAAGTCTTGGAATTTGCTTATGTTTAGACTTA
>JAHDIM010000349.1 GCA_020630805.1 Anaerolineales bacterium | reverse complement strand
AGTCCAAGGTTGAGTTTTCCATGTCAGCGTAGGTTGGGTTTGCAACCAATTCGCCGTCAATGTAGCCCACGCGGACTGCGCCAATTGGGCCGTCATAATCGCCACCACCAAATGGGATGTCAGAGATGGCCAAGGCTGCAGATGCCCCCATAATCGCCATGATGTCTGGTTGGTGATCTTCATCAACTGACAGCGCGGTAATTACGATTTGAACATCATTGTGGATGCCTTTCGGGAACAGTGGGCGCAATGGGCGGTCGGTCAGGCGGCAGACCAAAATTGCGTTGGTGCTTGGGCGGCCTTCGCGGCGGAAGTAAGAGCCGGGAATACGCCCAGCAGCGTAGATTTTTTCTTCATAATCCACGCTCAATGGGAAGAAGTTTGTCCCAGGGCGCGGTTCTTTTGACATGGTGGCAGCGACCAACAACATGGTATCGCCGCAGCGGATGGTTACCGCGCCGTGGGCCAACTGGGCCAGACGACCGGTTTCGACGGTAATGAGCTTGTCGCCCACTAACGCACTGTATTGTTTTGCTTCAGACATTTGTGTCTCCGTAGTGAATGATGGCAATTAATATGCAAGCTGCATACCAATGCCATCAACAAGCCGAATCCGAAGGGCTTGTTCAGTTAAATGACCAGTAATCGCCGCGACTCTGAGGAAGGTCAACAGTCTTACCTTTACTGGATCTGATATTCAATTTGCGTTTGCCAAAAGAAAGGGGGTCAGGGACTGGGAACAAGCCAAAATATGTCTTGGCCTCTTTCCAATGCCTAACCTAGACGCGGCTGGCAAACAAAAAGCGTGCTGATCAAATTGACCAGCACGCTGATTTTTCTAAGTCTTAGATGTTACGAACGCGAATGTTCAACGCTTGCGTGATATTCGCAAATGACTTTGGATCATTCTTAGCAAGATAGCGCAAGTGTCGGCGGCGAGCACCAACCAACTTGAGCAAACCACGGCGAGAGTGATTATCTTTCTTGTGAGCGCGTAAGTGCTCAGTAAGATTTTCAATTCGCTTGGTCAAAATGGCGATTTGGACTTCCGGTGAACCGGTGTCGCTTTCATCGCGGCGAAAGGTTTCGATTGCTATTTTCTTTTCTTCAGCTGTAATTGTCATGACGTCTGCACTCCTTTTTAGCAGGTCACCTGTCAGGCCGAAATACAAAGTAACAAACCGCTTGTTACCGACCTTGCACAAGGCAAGGCAAAACTAGCCTGACGGTCTAGTCAACTCGCAAGATTATATCAAAGTTAGAAACAAGGTCAAAGCCCGATTTTTGGGAAGTTAGACGAGGTATCCACCGCCGTCACGCATCAGGCTGGTAAGTTCGCGGCCAGTGTCAGGATCAAGGGCATCTAGCGTTTGACGGATAACCCAGTGGGCATGTCGGTCAACGCTCATGGCCCATTCGCGCAGGAAGCGCACCACTTCAATTGGATTGATTTCGTTGAGCTCCCGCAACAACCACGCGGCGGCAGAACGCACTTCAACATCGGTCTCAATCATTGTGTTTTTGATGAGATCCAAGATCGTGCGGACATCGCTAAACGTGTTTGTTCGAACCAGCCCAATAAGCGAAGCTATTGCAAAGCGCTTGATCCAACGTTGACCTGAGTAAAGCCAGTTTTGCACGGCACCCAAGAATTCACGCGGAGCGGCAGCCAGCAGCGCACCACCGGCAGACAGCCCAAGGATGTCAGCGGCTTCGCTATCATTTACGTCCAACAACCAGTGATTGAGTTCATCTGCAATCACATAGGGTGACGCAGGAACACACAGCCCCAAAATTTCACTTGCGAGCGTACGTTCTTCACGTGAGCCTGAACGCCACAAGGCGCGCGCAATGACAAAGCCGCCTTGCGGGTCTTGCGTAATTTTACGGCGCAGTGGTTTTAGAATTGTGCGGAGAACAGGGCGCGGTGTACCATAACGATTGCTCAGCGGGGCGCGAATTGCAACCACCATACTTTGGCGCATGCTGTAGTCAGCATGGCGTTCCAAGATATCCTTTGCCTTTCGAACAAAGGCTTGGGGTTGGAAATAAAGGCTAGCCAGCTCAGTGGCCTGACGCCGAACAATATTATGGTCTACAGTCGTCATGGTTACGGACTAAGAGTATACCGACACTCAGTCTAATTTCTCTCCTTGTAAGGCGTGCGTAGGGTGGGCGTAGCCTCAAGTTAGAACTAGGTTTATAAATACCGCTATAGGTAGTGTAGACCAAAACTGTCTAACAACTCAAATCATAGACTTAAAGCAAAACGGCTTCTCGAATGAGAAACCGTTTTGTTTGTTAGGTAAGTCTAGCTGTGAAAGATCGGATCTAGTATGCCTTCGCAAACAGCACCACTTCAGACGCTGGCTGTCCAGTATAAATACAAGTGCCATCGCCTTCAGGTTGATCAAATGGGAAACAGCGTGTGGTGGCCCCCGTTTCTTCTTTAATCTTCTTTTCGTCTTCCGTGTTGCCACACCACCAAGCGCGCGCCCATTGGCCGGCTTCGATGACCGTCTTCATTTCGTCGTAGCTACTAACATCCACAATATTAGAGTCGCGGAATTCAGTCGCACGCGCCAGCAAAGAGGCTTGAATGTCATCGAGCAGATCTTGCACGGTTTGGGCGATGTTTTCCTGATCAACAAAGACCTTACCATCGCGGCCAGGAACATCGCGGCGGGCTAACGCACAAGCATTTTTCTTGACATCACGCGGACCCACTTCCATGCGGACTGGCACACCACGCAATTCCCAATCGTTGTATTTGAAGCCTGGGGTCAAGCCTTCACGGCGATCCACAATGACGCGAATGTCAGCAGCAATCAGCGCTTTGTTGAGGCGTTCGACCGCTTCCATGACCGCTTCTTTTTCTTTGTCTTTGCGATAGATCGGAACAATCACAACCTGATGTGGTGCCAAGCGTGGTGGCAAGACCAAGCCATTATCGTCACCGTGCGTCATGATGATGGCCCCAATAAAGCGCGTGCTCAGACCCCAGCTTGTGGTCCAGCAGTGTTGCTGCTCATTGTTTTGATCCAGATATTGAATATCAAAGGCCTTCGCAAAGTTCTGACCCAAGTTATGCGACGTCCCAGACTGCAACGCCTTGCGGTCTTTCATCATCGCTTCGATGGTGTAAGTCGTATCCGCGCCAGCAAACTTTTCAGCTTCCGTCTTCCGGCCTTTGATAACTGGAATAGCAGCTTCGTTGCGGGCGAAGTCTTCGTAGACATCTAGCATTTGACGGGTTTCAAACTCACCCTCTTCAGCAGTCGCGTGTGCAGTGTGGCCTTCTTGCCACCAGAATTCAGTCGTGCGCAAGAACAACTTTGTGCGCAATTCCCAGCGGACAACGCTATTCCACAGGTTGATCAGCAATGGCAAGTCACGGTAGCTCTTGATCCACTTGGCATACGCATGCCCGATCATGGTTTCAGAGGTTGGGCGCACAACGAGTGGTTCTTCCAACTCTTTAGCACCACCTACGGTGACAACGGCCAACTCAGGCGCAAAGCCTTCAACGTGCTGAGCTTCCTTCGTAAGGAAGTTCTGCGGAATGAACATCGGGAAACCAGCGTTGACATGGCCGGTTGCTTTGAAGCGTTTGTCCAGTTGCGCTTTGATGTTTTCCCACAGCGTCCAACCATACGGCTTGATAATCATCGTGCCGCGCGTTGGGCCGTAGTCGGCCAAGTCGGCACGCAACACGAGCGTGTTGTACCATTCGTTGAAATCTTCGCTTTGCGGCGTTAGTTTTTGATCTGACATAAAAATTTATTGGGTTTGAAATAAGTGGTTTTTGATGATTATACGGGATTTAGCCGCAAAATCCGCACGCGACTTTAATTGCAAACAGCCGCCTAAGTTAGACGGCTGTTGCCAATACCGATACTTCAAACCAATCCTATTTCAAAGGTTTGAGACCCAGGTTCCGCGAAATTAGCGGGTTACTGCTAATTGGCCGAATATCAAACGGCTTTAGGTCAATATCTAAGAGCGGCTTGCGGTTCATTGTCCCAAAGCAGATATTGTCGATGAGCAACTCTTGCCCGCCAATTGCAAATTGTTCTACCT
>JAHDIM010000348.1 GCA_020630805.1 Anaerolineales bacterium | reverse complement strand
GGGCCAATGCTAAAGCCAATGTGTCCAGCCCGAATTTGGCCCTGAGACAGACGCGCTGCGGGCAACAATGCTTTCAACCCAATCCGTTGCGATTGGTTGAGCATTTTTACGCCCCAATAGACCAAAGCTCGGTTTTCGCCACTCAATGGTGCCAAATCGGCCACGGTTCCTAACGCCACCAATTCCAGCAGTTCACGCTTCGTCACAGTTGGTGGGTCGCCTAATCGGTCAGCCAAAGCCCTCGCAACTTTGAACGCGACGCCGACACCTGCGAGCATCTTTTCAGGGTACTGATCACCCGCACGCTTAGGATTGATCACCGCAAGCGCCGGTGGCAACTCTGTCCCCGGATGGTGGTGATCCGTAATGATCAGGTCTAGACCAATAATGTTGGCATGTTTGACTTCATCAATTGAGCGAATACCACAGTCAACAGTGATGACTAGCGCCGAGCCGCCAGCCTGAATTTCACTTAGCGCTTCTATATTGAGACCATAGCCTTCATCAAACCGATTGGGGATGTAGACCTCGCAGTCCGCGCCGTAGTCACGCAGCAACTGCCATAGCAACGCCGCAGACGTCACACCATCGACGTCATAGTCACCATAAATCGTGATCTTTTGCTGATTTTGGACCGCCGCTGCAATGCGATCTACCGCGAGATCCATATCCGTGAGTAGAAATGGATCTACGGACTGGTTCAACACATTTTTGAGCCAGTTTTCCGCCTCTGTTGCATTTGTCACTTGACGGTTAAAAAGCAATTGAGCAACGATCGGGTGAAAGTTGCTCAACTCTTGTTTTGCTTCTGGGGTAATCAGAGGTTTGAGTACCCAGCGATTTGATTTCGGCGCTGTCACGCGCCGATTATCTCATATCCAGCCTTGGTTCTTGGCGAAATTTGAGACCACAGGAATATCTGCGATTTCACCACCGTATGCCTTGAAGCCAAGGTAGACACAGTACAGCCAAAGCGCCAGAGACGGCAAGCCACACAGAAATGGCGAGATTGTCATGCTTAGCACAATGTTCGCAATCCCAAGGATTAGCGCTTGCATGCTATTGGCTTTGATAAATGGACGGTCTTTCTTGTCATCCATGAACATCAGCACAATAGAAATAAGCGGCGTAAAGACAAAGGCCAACAATGACCAAAGCTTGTCATCATCAGTTGCCATCATGGCAGCATGATCATAAACAACATCGTTAGCAGGGTCAGGGCTAACAGCTTCTTTGATATCTTCTACAACGCCATCGATTGTTTCTTCCACGCTTTCCACAACATCTTCGATCTTGTCAGCTGCGCTTTCGCTACTTGCATCCGCATTCATTTCTTCGGTCACGATACTCTCCTTTCGTATTGGTAGTTTCAGTACAAGGCTGTGAACGGCACTGCCTTGGAATTTTCCATCGAGTTGCTAATCATTACGCAAAATTACGCATAGGGTTGCAACCCTCTGTAATTTGTCTTACTCAATAGCTATAACGCAAATTTGCAATTTAAGTTGCGTCCGTTAGTAAAATATCACCAATGACAAACATTGTATTTTTAGGCTCCCCTGTTTTTGCAGTTCCAAGTTTGCAAGCGCTTGCTAAACATTTCAACGTCGTTGGGGTTGTCACACAACCTGACCGCCCGGCTGGACGTGGCAAGAAATTGAAACCATCCCCCGTGAAAGCGGCCGCACTTGAACTTGATATTCCCGTAATCACCCCACTCAATCTCCGCAAGGAACCCGAAGCCATTGCCCAAATTAGGGCATGGCAACCAGATATTTTGGCAGTGGTGGCATTTGGTCAGATCTTGAGCAAGGAAGTGCTCTACTTAGCGCCCCACAATACGGTCAATATCCACTTTTCTTTACTACCAAAGCATCGTGGAGCGGCTCCAATTGCCGGTGCGATTTTGGCCGGTGATGACGAAGTCGGCGTCACCATTATGGAAGTCGTCTTCAAACTCGATGCGGGCGCAATCATTAGTCAACGCAGCATTCCGTTGGAATCCCATCACACGACACGAAATCTCACCGATGTCATGACAACCATGGGTGCTGAACTACTCGTGGATACCATCCCAGACTACATCGCTGGCAAGATTACGCCTGTGCCACAAGACGAAAGTCAAAAAAGTTACATCGGAAAAATCGATAAATCCGACGGTCACATCGATTGGAACGAAAGCGCGGTCACAATTGATCGTAAAATTCGGGCCTATGATCCGTGGCCGGGAACCTTTAGTTTCTGGGGTGAGCAGCGCTTGAAAATTATTAGTGGCAAACCTGTTGCAACCGAAGGAATTACCCGAGGTGAAGTCACGCAAGTCGATGACGCCATTTTGGTCGGCACAGGGTCTGGCAGCTTAGAGCTTGTTACCGTCCAGCCGCAAGGGAAAAAGGCAATGTCAGTCGCCGACTTTGGGCGCGGGAATCCAGACTTTATCGGGGCTACACTTTCATAGGAAAGAGATAGATTTACAACTCAAATCGGCATCGCTTGCAGAGAGAGCAGTACACGTTGCCAATTTCATAAAAATAGTAACCATTGAACTTTATATGGGTTCTAAAGGTTGCTTACAACACACAGAGCTTGCTACAGGAGGCAAACTTATGAATACAAAAGCACTAATCGCTGAATTTCTTGGAACTATGGCGTTGATCATCGCCGGGACCGCTGCCATTGTGCATGGCGGAGGCTCTTTGGTCACCGTCGCACTGGCACACGGTCTTACCGTTGTCGGTTTTGCATATGCATTTGGACACCTGAGTGGCACGCACATCAACCCAGCCGTCACCTTGGGTGCATTGATGTCAGGTGCAATTGACACCGCAAACGCAGTCGGTTACTGGGTAGCCCAATTGCTCGGCGGGATTGTTGGTGCAGCATTGCTGGCCTTCATTGTTGGCGATATCAGCGCTGGTAACACTGTTGGTTCAATCAGTGGCGATGTCATGCGCGCAACCGTTGCCGAAGCCGTCATGACCTTCTTCTTCTTCACGGTCATTTACCAAACTGCAATTGCAGGCAAAGCTGGCAACTTCGCTGGTTTGGCAATTGGTCTGACCTTGGTCATGAGCATCGTTTGGGGTGGCCCGTTCACAGGTGCATCTTTGAACCCAGCACGTACGATTGGCCCAGCATTGATCTCAGGTCAAATGGGCATCATTGTGCCTGGTGTTGTCGGCCCATTGGTCGGTGCAGCCTTGGCAGCAGTCGTCAATCAATCATTCTTGAAAGCTGACTAAGTCAAAAGTTCAATCTAATATTTTGAACATCTCGAAAGGGGCTGTCCGTTGACAGTCCCTTTTTTGTTGCCTGTACCTTCTGCGCGTCTTATACTTGGGGAGTTACAACGTTTACAAACAATAATTGGAAAGGATTGTTTTATGAGTCGCTATGTCATGGCCTTGGATCAAGGCACCACATCTTCACGCGCCATTGTTTTTGACAAACAGGGCCAAATTGTTTCGCTTGCCCAGCAAGAATTCACCCAATACTATCCACAACCGGGTTGGGTTGAACACAATCCTGAAGAAATTTGGCAAACGCAACTGACCGTTGCGCAACAAGCACTCGAAAAAGCAGGTGTGACCGCTTCCGACATTGCCGCAATTGGGATTACCAATCAACGTGAAACGACGGTGATTTGGGACCGAAAAACCGGCGAGCCAGTATTCAATGCCATCGTTTGGCAATGCCGCCGCACAGCCAGCTTCTGCGATGAACTCAAAGCCGAAGGTTTTGACAGCGAAATCTCAGCCCGTACTGGCTTGGTCACTGACGCGTACTTCTCCGGCACAAAAGTCCGCTGGATCTTAGAAAACGACGCCGATGTCCGTGCCCGCGCAGAACGCGGTGAACTCGCCTTTGGCACCATGGACTCCTTCCTAATCTGGCGTTTGACTGGCGGTGCATTGCACATTACGGATGTATCTAATGCCTCACGCACCCTGCTCTACAACATTCACGAAAACAAATGGGATGAAACCATCCTAAATCGTTTCAACGTGCCGGCCAGCTTATTGCCAGAAGTCAGACCGTCTTCACAGCTTTATGGGGAAACATTGCCAGCGTTATTCGGCGGTCCGATCAAACTCGCGGGGATGGC
>JAHDIM010000347.1 GCA_020630805.1 Anaerolineales bacterium | reverse complement strand
GTTTCTGTTGGTGTTGCGGTTGGAACTGGCGTATTTGTTGGCGTTGCAGTTGGAACCGGTGTGTTTGTCGGGGTAGCAGTTGGCAGCAACACACTAATCATGGCGGGGTCATGGTCGTCTTCGTCTCCGCCATTCTTTCCGTCTTCGTCAATCACCCCATCATCAATCAAGTCATCGGTTTCACCGTCTTGATTGAAGTTGGTACCGTCTGGCGTGCTGTCAAAATCCGTTGCAGTTGGGCCACCATCGGTTGCCGCTGCAGCACTAATTTCTGCCCAGTTGGTCAGTTCAGTACCTGCAAAGTCACTGTTGATGGTCAGCGCAATATCAAAGCTAACTTGGTCATCATTCGCGAGTTCATCAATGGTAAAGGTCCCGTCGCCGTTGTTGACAATGTTGGCCGTCGCTGTTTGCAAGGTCGTCAGCGCACCGGTTGCAGTTGATCCGGTGGCTGAGTAGGTCATCCCCGTTGGAATATAGTCCGTGACAGTAATATCATAGGCAACTTGATTCGCTTGGTTGTACACCGTGATTTCAAACACAACGGTGTCTTCCAGCAAGTATGGGCCAGCATCAGTTTTATCGATTTTGGTCAGCGCCAAGTCAAAGCGTGGTGCGAAGAACCCAAAGTCAATAGTCATGTTGCCATCATCATCATGAGTCCCGTTATCTTGATCACCACCTTGAGCGGTCTCTTCAGTCGTCGGCTCATCACCACCGATCAGTGTGACAATATTGCTAACAACAGGAGCTCCACTACCTCCGCTCTGCTGACCATTGTCGTCGCCGTCTTGGTTATTGTCGGCTAGGTCCGTGTCTGTAGATGAAATTGGCGCGTCACTTGGCGGGTTTGGAATACGCACGTAGTAGTCGCCCGGTTCTAAGTTCGTGAAGAGGTAATCCCCAGTGCCATTTGTGATGGTAGTGTCTAGAAGATTATCATCAGCATCATATAGCTCAACAGTGACGTTACCAATCCCAAGCTCGTCGCCATCTTGCGCACCGTTATCATTCCAGTCATACCAAACGGTACTCCCAAGCGACATCGTCGGCACCACGCCAGCATCCCAGCGCAGGTCAATATCGGACGCGCCTAAAGTGAAGGTTGCGGTACGACCAGTGTTTGGATCCGCATCGCTGTCACGCGAGTCATTGGTGTGATTGTCTTGACTTGTAAATTCGTACCCAGCTGGCTCTTCAAAGACAATGTAATAATCACCGGCTGGCAACTGATTGCCGTCAGAGTCTGTGTTGAAACTATAGTTGCCATCTGCATTGGTGGTCGTGGTGTTGATGAGGTTGTCATCTGAGTCATACAAATGTACGACAACACCTTCCAAGCCCTGTTCGCCAATACCAAAGTTCTGCACACCATTTTGATTGGTGTCTACCCAAACGGTGTCCCCCACAATCGGGAAGACTGGCGTTGGCGTAAAGCCGAGGTCAATGGTGTGATCGTTTTCTAACAGGTCACCCGTGGTCACGGACGCGCCAATTTGGTCCTCTAAAACCGCAGGCAATTCATCGTCATTGGTGATAGAGAGCTTGACTGCATTATTGTCATGCAGCGCATCACCAGCGAATGGCAGTGCTGGGAAGTAGCCATCTAGCGGCGCACCACCATCAAAGGCAGTCGGATCTACAACGACGTAGTAACTCGTATTTGGACGCACACCGTCGGCATAGTTGAAATAATATTCTCCGTTCGGATCGGTGGTAGTGGTCGCCACAACGTTACCATCTGCGTCATACAAATGGATCGTAATGCCAGCAACTGGGCCTTCATCTGGATCTTGAATGCCGTCTAGGTTGGTGTCATACCAGACGCGGTTCCCAATTTCTAAGATGTTTGGAATGAAACAGGCCAGCTCAACATCACCAAGACCGTTGGCTTTGTTGAAGGTTGAACCAAGCACTCCAGATTCACTTCGATAAACAGAATAATTTTGAGTTGGTAAACCCGTGGTGTTGTCATACCAACGGATCCCATTCGATCTTGATTCAAATGGATCCATCGATACCCCCAATGTTTCACCTGAGCCAGGTAGAATGGCTAGCCCACCCACCATATGCTCAGAGTGAGCAGAGGCAAAATCATCTTGATAGAATTCACCTAAACCGGGCCCCTGATCATTGTCCAAACCAGCGCCAACCGCAGGGCCTGCTTTCGCATTATTTTCTAAAATGAAGACCCCATTGCCTGCATTGAAGGCGCGTAAAATATCGCCACCTGCTACGACAGAATATGTGTCTGTATTTGTTTCAGTTTCATCTGGCAAATAATTCCGAGCCCCCAATTGGGTGGCTGAGCGGTCAGAAAAACCGAGTACCATACTGCCATCAACATCAAACTCAATATCGCTTAATATAGGCGTAGGCCAAGATATAGCACTAGTGAACCCAACTTCGGCTACAAAGTCTGCATCTGCTTCCCACGGATACCACCCAGAAAATTCACGATTGGCATTGCTATTAGCAGCAGGCGCTCCTTTTGGGTACGTCAATGGGAAGTCCATAATGTTTTCCCAAACCAATGTGCTTGGATCAAACCGGAAAATGACAGCAGACAGATCTTCAATTGCGCCACCATTTTCCGCGGTACAGACGGCCCCAACAAACACAGCGCCATCATTGACACTAGTTGCCCAAGGGCGTAATTCACCGTTGTTACACGCGTGTAAGTACAATGGCAATGGATATGAGGTGGCTTCCGTTGGAGCGCTACCGTCTGCTGGCAATGGAATAGTGATGAGCGTACGCTCGTGTAAGTTCACTGTCCAGAGAGCGCTGCCATCTTCTGAGATATCAATATCACCGAGACCGACTTTACCCACTTTATCAAACGCCTCCACGTCATAAGAAGGTACTGTCGAAGAGGCGGGCAGGCCGCGGTCTGTGTTACTGCTAATCGTGCCAACATCAATGGGGGTGCCATCAGTATCAGTTAATGTTGTGACGTCTATAAATGAAGCGGTAGCTGAAGTAGCATCCCAACCATCTACGCCAAATGCACCTGGTAAGCCATCAGAATCTGCGGTGTAATCAGTGACATAAATCCCACCAAGACCCAGTGGACCAAGTCCAACATGACGGCGCACAAAGGATGCGCTAAACATGCGGCTGTTATATGGATCCCAAGCCAAGCCCCAAATAGAGCCAACTTCGCTCGCGATGGCAGCCATTTCCATATTGGCCATATCCACTGTACCGCTAGCAGCATATGAAAAACTCACTAATGCATCGTAACTACCAGCGGTGTCGCCGCCTGCTGGGTTCCCGTTTACGAAACAAGAGGTAAACACATCTGGATTGGCTTGACAAAATTCAGTTGGATTGGCAATCCCTAAGTTGACATCACAAGTTGGTGCGTCAATAAATTGCACGGTAGTGTCATTACCCGCCCCGCTTTGCGTTGAGGTCGCCATGAAAGGGGAACTAGGAATGTCAGAAAATTCTACGCGTAATGGATAGGCACCATTGGCAACAGTCGCCAAGTAATTGCCGTATTGGTCCGTTGTAACAGTTTGAGTAGAGCCATCTGCCCCAACAATCGTCACTGTCACATCCGCAACCCCAACGGTTTCAGCGACGTCTTGGATGCCGTCCATATTGAAGTCTTTGAAGACGATCCCACCTAAGTCAGCCGCCGTACAAGCTGGTGACAGATAGCCCGTTGGCGTATCAAACGTCACTGGTGTAGCCGAACAGCTGTCATCAGAAAACGCTGCCGTAAATTGATAGCCGGTCGCGCCGTCAGCTGGTAGTTCAAACGCAACTTCTTGTAAGTTTGGCAAGTCGCGCGTAGAGAAGTTAGCCGTTGAGGGCTGTGGCACATCGTAGGTTTGTTCAATCACACGGGTGTCAACTACATTGCCAACGCTATCTAGCAGTTGAACTTCAACATTAGGGTCCCCTGCTGCACCTTCCCAACTGACAAGTACGCTAGCAGTAATATAAGTATTCCCGCCATAGGCGTAGTCCCCAGAGACTTTTAAGGTTGTGAGGTCAATACCACAACCTTGCGCGTCTGGCGCAGTGAGCAGTGCCGTTACCGGCGCAGCAAACGTGAGCCGCGGCGCTGAGCCAAACACCAGTATGGTCGTCACCA
>JAHDIM010000346.1 GCA_020630805.1 Anaerolineales bacterium | reverse complement strand
TCATGCAACACGCGCATCGGCATAAAGGAGCCTCGGTCTGCCAAATTTGCATCCGCAGGAACGAGGTAGCCTTCGGGACCATCTTCCCCGTCTAGCGCAATCCCGTGCCCCGCAAAGTAAATCAGAAAACGATCATTTTCTCCAACTTGCGTGGAGAGTTTGGCAAGCGCCGTGTCCAAGGCTGCATAGGTTGGGTCAAGCAGCGTGTCAACGCTGTAGTTGTGCAGATCTGTCAGTAGGTCTGCCAAATGCTCAGCATCGTTGACGGGCGTCTTGAGAGGCGGAATACCATTTTTGTAATCATTGATGCCAATGACTAAGGCGCGATTATGCTCAAACTGCCGAAATTTGTTTGTGGCGTGTTCGGCCTCGGGCTCAAGCGATATGTGGCGGTTACTGGTCATTTTTACGGTAGTGATGCGGCTAGCGGATTTACAGGTGGTCCGTCCCTCAATGGATCACCTGTATGCAAGGTCTTCGTATTTATTTCATTCTTTCTTCAACGCTAGCTCGCCAATGATTTTTAGTGACTGCGGCAACAAGAAGAATGAAAAGTGGTCTGACGCAATTTCAACAAATTCTGGCTTTGGCTCACGTTCAGTCGGCACTGTAAACGCTGACTTGACGCCCACGGCAACATCATTCGGGTCTAAGAAAAAGGCGATGCTAGACGCCTTGTTGACGAGTTGCTTTTGTTTGAGCTTAGCAATCAGGCGTGCCAGTTTGCTATCGCCAGAATTGCTGTCTGGCAACAGCGCCGACTTAATAATGGAGGTATTACCGGCGATAACAATGTACGGCACTTTGGGGTCTGGGCTGCTGTTCAAATCTTTGTAGAAGTCAGACTGAGCATTCATCTGATCGAGTGAGATTGCCAGTTTATCTACCCCTTTGATAAGCCAGCCGAGTGCCGCAATTGGCCAAGCGGTAGTTGCCATACCGTTCAAGGCGGCAGTGAGAGCCACAGTGGCCCAGTCTTGGACTTTTGGCCACGGGGAGCCGCCGTTTGGCGGTCCACACATCACTAAGCGATCCACAATTTTATTGCCGCCTTCACGCTCAATAAACCAGCGCGAGATTAGGCTGCCCATGGAGTGCACTACAAAGTGCACGGTCTTGCTGTGTCCAGCGCCCAGTCCCACGTATTCTAAGCGTTGTTTCAGCAGACGGGCATTGTCTTGAATGGTGGTGTTGAAGCTTTCATAGTCGTAGGTCAGGACAAGGTCATACTTATCTGCGGTTGCTACGATCTCTTCACGCGTAATGCCGTGCATGCGGTCAGTGCTGTTGGCTAAGGCCTCAATTTCACCCCATTTCTGCGCAGACAGGTTAGAGCTCGCAGCCATAAGCTTGGTATCGCCAATAATGCCGTGTACATACACCAAGACACTCTTGGCGGTTTTGACCCGCGCAGCAACATCCTCTAGATTTGGGTTATAGGCGACAGTGCCATCATCGGCGGCGTCTGCAATGGCTAAGTGTGGATAGGTATATTCCTTGCCTAGCTGCTGTAACACGAGCTTGTGAAACAGAATTTTGACGGTGCTTTTTAGATCCCGCACGCCTTGGCTCAGAGGGTCTGGCAAGGTGTGAATTTCAATCTCGAGCTGGTCACCATTTTGACGACCGACTCCAAGTGGATAAAAGAATTCATCATCACGGGCAACGGGCAAAATGACTTCGTTTTCGGCCAAGGTGTTTGGCAGTTGAATTTTCAACGGTGAGTCTGGCGTAACCGAGGCTTGTCCGGTAATGTCATCCAGTACCATTACGCTTAGACCGGGCATGCCGCTGCGTGTTGCAGAAAATTCAAGTGGCTCAACTTCGCCTTCAAGATTTTGCAAAACGGGAGGCACCAAGCCAATGTCTAAGCTGCGGGTGGTTTGTTCAATGGTTTCAAAACGAATATTTGCGTTTAGGCCAGCGTGGGCGCTCACTTTTACATCGCCACTTAGCAGCGTGGTTTTACCATTGGTATTTAGAGGCACTGCTTCTAGGGGGCGGACTGTGATTACAGTCGCTTCGGATGTCGTCCAGTCGACGAATGACTCATCTGGCTCTGGCTCCATGCTGATATGTCGCGTGTTGACGCGGCGCATCAGACGGCTTAGGGTCGTCATGGGGCCGAAGTGTTCTGCCATTGTGACGTCTCTTGTCCCTGTGACGGGTAAGTCGCTTTGTTTGATGGACCGCGCATCGCCTGGTTCTGTACTCACAATGAGCTTGAGGATATCTTTGAACTCGGTCACGCCAGCCTGCCAGAGCTCATCTTTGATGCTTAGCCACAGCGGTCGGTTTTTATTGATCCACAATTCAGCGCCAGGGCCAAGAATTTCGCCGCCGCCGTTGCCTTCTAAAAGCGGGAAAATGCCATACGTTTCGCTTTGATAGAACAACATGACATATAGTTCACGGTCTGTGGTGTTGGTAAGTTTGAGCTTAAAGCCAGGGCGCTGCCATTTTTCGCCATCAAAGTTGTAGGCAATGCGCATGGTCTTACCCGCCTCAGCGGATTTGGCCTCACCATTGGCGTTTATAGGAAAAAGCTCCATACGCACGGCGTCTGCAGGGAGTGCCGAGGATGTGTTTTGCAACTCCACAAATTTTTGCCAACGCGCCATGTGTTCCAAACGATTTGCAACCAAGAGAGCGCTGTCGGCAGTGAACCCTGGCACGTCTACATTGAGTTTGTAGGCGTCGCCAGAGCGCTTGAGTTGATAGCGATTATCCGTAGCGGTCAATGTGAAATCACTACTGCGTTCAACCTCTTCCACCAACATAGAGGCGGTGTTGTCTGGTCCAATTTCGGCTAAGACTTGGCGAACGTGATCAAGTGCACCCGCGTCGCCTTCAAAGGTCACGCCCAAGGGCTGCAAAGGTTGGCTAATGACAAGTGCTTTGTAGACCTCAGTGGTCTTGAGCGTTGGATCGCCTGTCAGGCTGACATTGGATGTTGTTGGCGTAACGCGTGTCACTGTGGCGTGCCCAAGGGCGCTGTTAAGCGTGGTGAGATTCCCAAGGTCCGTTTCAATTGAAAATAGGGCCAGCACCGTGGTCTCTGTGCCGCTTGGTTTGAGAATGCCATGCATCTCGCCTTGATCAATTTGCCAGCCGTCGTTTTTGTCGTGTCGAAGTGTTGCGTATGGTGGTGTCGGTTGAATTGCCCCGCCTAAAAAGGGCTGGTCTACTAAAGTCGCATCATTGATGGCTTCTAGACTGGGGGCTTGCATGGACACTTTTGTGCGGACAAGCGTATCTATCCGTTTGAATATATCTTGATACGTGACGCTACTGTTTGCATTTTTTAGCGTGTCGAGTAAGTAGTAAGAGAAAACCCCGCGGCGTTCACCATCAAAGTTGGTTTCCTTGGCGAGTTCATCATCGCGGCATGCGGCGAACAACACATGCTTTCCAGAGGGAATTGTGACCGTCGCTGGGTCGGGGGCTTCACTTTGGCCTTCAAATAAGAGGTAGTCTTGCCAGGTTCGCTCGCGTTTATCCACCTTGGTCAGACGCACATCGACCTCTGGTGAGGGAATAAAGCGGGTGCCGCCGCCAGAGTGACAGCAATCTAAGATGATGGTTACATGGGTGCCGTTAGCAGCAACCTCTGAAATGAGTAATGAAAGTTCTTTGTCGGCGAGGTCAAATTTGCCTGGGAGGCGACTGTCGTAACAGACAAGCGTTTCATCTAGGCCGTCTGGTTCAAGGTGGCCTAGTTCTGGTGGTGTTGGGGCTTGTGCGCCATGGCCTGCATAGTAAAAGAAGGCAACATCATTTGGCCCAGCTTGACCTAAATGTTGGCGGAAGCTGTGGATGACATTTTCACGCGTTGCGGCTTGGTCCGTGAGTAATTTGGGATGAAATGTGTCGCCTTGGGCTGTGAGACGTTGCTCTAGAAATAGCTTGATTTTGGATACGTCATTGACACAGCCTTTGAGTTTGCTGACATTAGGGTAGTCATCAATCCCAACAAACAAAGCATACACATTACGAGTCATTCCAAGTTCTCCTTTCCATCCAATTTTGTGGGCGCAGCAACAATGGTGTTGTAGCCCATAGTGTGTCTAAAATGTAACGCACGGTTACTTACGTTTCATCCGAAGGCGCGAG
>JAHDIM010000345.1 GCA_020630805.1 Anaerolineales bacterium | reverse complement strand
CTAATTTCTGCTTTTCCGATTGTTAGCAATGGCCTGAGTACAGTTAGGCCACTGTCTAGTTGTTTGATCGGCTGCATCCCCTGCAAACCGCTTGTACCAGCGCCGCGAATAAGACGCATCAGCACCGTTTCAGCTTGATCATCCGCATGGTGTGCGACAACAACTGTCTTGCACTGGTGACTCGCTGCGACCTCCGCAAAAAAGGCATAGCGGGCGTTGCGGCCTTCGGTTTCAATTGAGCAGTTATTGGCTTTTGCTGCGCTTGCGATGTCTAAGGGTTTAAGTGCAAATGGAACGTTGAGTGTTTTTGCATAGTTAGCGACAAACTTAGCGTCTGCGCTAGACGCTGGACGGAGCTGATGGTCAAGATGTGCTACGACAATCTGCTGTCCAAGCGTGAAACAAGCATGCAATAAAACGATGCTGTCTACACCACCCGAAACCCCAACCACGATTCTTTCATCTGGTGCAATATTCTGCATTTGCAGAAAGTGTTGAACAGTTGGCAACAGCATAGGGGAATTATAGGTTAAGACACCTAATCGTTTGGCGAATTTAGATCGTTATACATCGGTTTGAAATGGGTCTGCATGCTATAATCGGCTGGATGTGTGTGTGCGTTTTTGCACACAGTGTCTAAGACTTAATTGGCGGAAATCAGCCGGTATTAAAGCTGAAATTTGTAACTACTTCTGCTAGATTGTATTAAAAGGTTAGTCATTGGCTCGTAACCCTATAAATTGGCTTTTAGGCCTGCTTTCTCTCGATATCGGGATCGATCTTGGAACTGCGAATACACTTGTGTATGTGCGCGGGAAAGGGATTGTCATCAACGAACCGTCTTGGGTCGCTGTCGAGAAGAAAACGCGTCGCCCGTTGGCGATTGGCGTAGAAGCGAAAGAACTTGTTGGCCGCACGCCCACCAATATTTTGGCGGTGCGCCCATTGCGCGACGGTGTGATTTCAGAATTTGAGATCACCCAAGCAATGCTTGAATATTTTATTGGTAAGGCACATGAACAAAGCATTGTGCCTATTCCGCGTCCCCGTGTGGTGGTCGGTATCCCAAGTGGGGTGACCGAAGTGGAGAAGAAAGCTGTTTACGACGCATCGCTTGCTGCTGGTGCGCGTGAAGCGTTTCTCATCGAAGAACCAATGGCAGCCGCGATTGGCGCGGGGATGCCAGTTGGTGAAGCCCGCGGTTCGATGATTGTTGACATCGGTGGTGGGACGACTGAAATTGCACTCTTCTCTATGGGTGGGATTGTTCTAGGTCGTTCACTGCGTGTTGCTGGTGATGAAATGGATCAAGACATCATCAATTACGCCCGCAACAAGTACAACCTCGCGATTGGCGAACGCATGGCTGAACGCGTCAAGATGACCATTGGGTCGGCGTATTCACTGCGGGAAGAAAGATCTGTGACGTTAAGAGGGCGGAATCTCATTACTGGGCTGCCCGAAGCGATTGAAATTTCTTCTATTGAAGTGCGTGAGGCGCTGTCTGGTTCTGTTGGGACCATTCTTGAAGCACTGCGCGAAACCATCGATGAAACCCCGCCTGAATTGATTGCTGACCTTATGGATTCAGGGATCTGTCTTGCTGGTGGTGGTGGAATGCTGCTTGGTCTGAGTGACCGCATTGAGAACGAAGTCAAAATTCGGACTTGGATTGCGGAAGACCCGTTGACCTGTGTGGCACGTGGTGCTGGTCAAATCCTTGAAGATCTTGACAATCTCAAACGCTTCTTGGTCGGTCTCGAACGCGGTAGTACGCAAGCAACGCGCCGCTAATATGCATGGTCTGCCTTCCAACCGCTAGACGGGATTGTCAGACGAAATTGCATCCATAATGATTGCTCAGCTAAATCGACAACAATTGACGCCAAGTAGTGTGGTTCTCGCATTACTTGGCGTTTTTGGTGCGCTTGGCATCAGTCGCTTGCCATATTTGGCGACTGAAATTAGCGTGATAACGATTGGCGCTGTCTTGGCGCTCGTATTTGTGATTGGCTTGCGAGATCCGCTTTGGGCCTTGGCCGTTGGGCTAGCGCTTGGTACCTCAAAAGCTGCATTGAGCGCTTTGTACGATGGCGCATTTCCTGATTTCGGCCAAGTATTTATTGGCACGGCAATCGTGCTGTGGCTATTGCAACGGTTAGCCATTCGCGACATTCGTTTTGTCCGCACAACGTTGATGATCCCGCTGGGATTGTTTATCTGCTTGGGAATGCTGTCGTTGTTTTCTGCGCTAGACCTCATCAGCGGTGTTGAAGAGGTGGTTAAGTGGTTGCAAGTCACGCTGATTATGCTGATTGTGGCTGAACGGGTTCGGTCTGGCATCCCCCTCCACAACTATGTGATTTTTCTCGGTGTGCTGGTCGTGTTCCAAGTTGTGCTTGGCTATTGGCAAGCGCACTTGCGTGGCACTGGCCCGGAGTTTTTCTTAGTTTCACCGGGCGTCTATCGCGCGTATGGCACGTTTGAACAGCCGAATCCCTTTGCTGGTTTTTTGGGAATTTCGTGGCCCATTGCATTTGGCATTAGCTTTGGCTATCTGACCCGTTGGTGGGAAGAGCGGGATCGCTTTGTCAAGACAGACTGGCTTTGGTTAGGTGGGGCTACTGCCGTCATGTTGATTGCTATTTACGGCATGGTACTTGCTTACTCACGTGGCTCTTGGCTCGGCGGGGTGGCCGCTGCTGCAACAATGGCAGTGCTTATTCCGCGCCAACGCGCGTTAGGCATTGCAATTGCTGGGTTAGTGCTAGTATGTGGCATTTTTGCGTGGCAAAACAACTTATTGCCAGGCGCAATTATTGCCCGTGCCGATGCAGTGTTAGAGGTGCTGCAATTCGATGATATTCGCGCGGCGCAAATCACCGATGCGAATTTTTCGACTATGCAACGGTTTGCGCAATGGCAAGCCGCAATTGACATGGCCCGTTCTGCGCCGGTGTTTGGTGTTGGGCTGGGTGGCTACGATGCCGCTTATCCCACCTTCCGTTTACCGCGTTGGGAAGTCGGTCTAGGCCATGCCCACAATATTTATCTCAACTTTTTAGCTGAGGCTGGCGTCATTGGGCTGCTAGGCTACATTGTGCTGTGGCTGTCTATATTCGGGATGACGCTAAGAACCATTACAAATACCGACGGCATTGCTAGAGGTGTTGCGCTGGGCCTGTTTGGGGTCTGGATGCACCTTACCGTTCATCACCTACTTGACAACCTCTACGTAAATAATTTACATATTTACTTTGGCGTGTTGCTGGGGATATTGGCAGCGCTCCATCTTCAAACGAAACAATCATCGAATAACGACGTAGTAGAGGCTAAATGATTAAGAAACTGACGAGCATGGGCGGGAAGGAACTCGAGCGGTTCATTAAGTTTGCCGTAGTCGGCACAATTGGATTTGCGCTTGATTTTGGGATTGGCTTCACTCTAATCGAAGGGTTTAGTTGGGATATCATTCCAGGTAATACCATTGGGTTCGTTGCAGCGGTCATCAGTAATTTTATTCTCAACCGTTATTGGACCTACCCAGACTCACGTGAAAAATCGATCTTAGCGCAGCTAGGGCAGTTTGCTGTCGTGAGTATTGTTGGCTTGTTCATCAATAATGGGGTTGTATTCGGTTTAGAACCGGTCTTTGCCGGGCCAATGGGCTTTGTCAATGACTTAACTGGCATGGCACTTAGCGGCTTCGTTCCCGCGAAATTGGTTGCCACCATGGTTGTTCTGTTCTGGAATTTCTTCGTCAACCGCTACTGGACGTATAACGACGTCGACTAATCTAAATGCCACGTATTGGGCTAGAAGTCACCGCAGCTGTCCGGCAGGGCGGTGGCATTGGACGGTATGTCCGTGAGTTATTATCAGCGACTGCAAAACGCGACGATGGGTTTGACTATCGGTTGTTTTTTGCGTCAGATAACCCGCTTCCGCATTCCCTGCCAGATTTACCGCACAACTTTCGCGTTCGCCAACTTCCATTTCATGATATTTGGCTCGCACGGGGCTGGCATCGATTGCAATTGCCGTTGCCTGTGACATGGATCACTGGCAGCGTTGATCTTTATCACTCGCCAGATTTCACACTACCGCCAACGCCAACTATTCCAAC
>JAHDIM010000038.1 GCA_020630805.1 Anaerolineales bacterium | reverse complement strand
ATGGGACGCTGCACGTCAGACATCCTGACGGGCCATATAGCGCCTTCACCATCAACCAATCTGCCTTTACATTAGGTCGCGCCCAAACTGCCAAACAGTTAGTGCTTGACCATTCCTCCATTGGCAACGTTCACGCCCGCGTCATCATTGAAAATGGGCGGCTATATATTGAGACCCTAGACGCCGCTTACGATGTATTTGTGCGCGGAACGCGTTTGGTTCCTGGCCATCGTGTCAGCGTCAATACGCAAGAGCCATTTGAAGTCGGGGGCTTTACGCTGGGATATACCCCACCTAAGACTCAATCGATCTCATCAGGAACGCGCCGGTCTTCTCCCATTGCGGGGGCAGCTGGAGCCGTCAACCCAGCGCCAGACATTAATGATGTGCTAGGTGGTGCGGTCCAAGCTGGCGGCGTACCACCTAGCGGGTTACCCAGTTCTCCAATTTCTGCCACAGGCAGCATGGAAGCGGTTTTCAATCCAGAGTCGCAACCGTCCATTCTGGATGCCAATGCACCTGTTGAAAATGTAAACCCAGCGCCAATTCCTAACCAACAAGGACGTGTGATTCCACCACCGCCAGATGCGGCTGCGCAAGCGCCACGTCGGCGCGGGTTCCCACTCTGGCTACTGACCTTACTAATGTTGGTTTTATGTGGGTTACTGTGGTGTGTCGGCTTTTTCATGTACCAACAGTTGTGTACGCGTGCCGGCGACAGCTTGCCATTCTGTACAACCGCACTGCCTGACTTGCCCGGTCTCGGCACCGATGCTGGTGGGGGTAGCGTCGACAATCAAGCGCCTAGTGATCCAAATAGTGTGACGCAACAATTCTTGAGTAGCGCCGCACTGGTCTTTGTACAACCCAATACAGATGGCACTGTCTCGCTTGTTTCGCAACGTACAGGCGAACCAGCAAAGCTGCTGGCCACTAACAAGACAGCCATCCGCGTGTTAGATCAACAGCCAACGCAAGGCCGCTATGCAGTGGCAATTGCAGAAGGTGGCGCAGAAAACTTATATCTAATTGATGTTCGCAGCGGCACGTCCGTTGGCCCAATCAATACGGGTTGGGGCACTATTGTTGCCGGTGACTTTTCGCCGGACGGCAGCCTTATCTTGGTTGAAGCTGCGACGAACAATCAAGTCCAATTCTTCTCAATCGACCGTCAAGGCGCAAGCCAAGGTCAACTCAACTTCTCGCAATAATCTCGCATTGATGCGTACCCAATCTTTCTTTCAACGCTCTCGATTTCTACAACTTAGTCTCTTTGCTCTTGTCGCCTTGCTTAGCACAGCCTGTGCGCAACGTGGGCTAAGCGCGTTTTCACCTGATTCAAGTCAGTTCGCGGTGATAACAGAAGATGGCCGTCTGGTTGTGACAGACCCACTGGGGTTCAATCAGACAGAAATCAGTTCAGATGCAAGCCTGCGTCCGGGCTTTGGCGTCAGCTTTAGCCCAGACGGCAACCAAGTAGCATATGTCACCAATGAAGGTGGCCTTTGCACCACTGAATTGGCCGACGGTGCCCGCCGCTGTGTGTCAATGCCACCAAACATCAATAGTGGTCTGGTGTCATATGCCCCCAATGGAAATGTGATTTTTGTGCTGGTGAATGGGGATCAATGGATTGTGCAATCCTTTACCCCAACGGGAGCGCTCGTGAATGACCAGTCCTACAGCGGCATTGATATGGCGTTCTTCCCACAAGCGCTCATCAAGAGCGATAACATCAGCGGCGCAAATAGCTGGCGGGTTCGCTCCAATTCAGTCTCGCAGCCCACGTTTGTGTTTATCCGGTCTGGGCAAGCGGGTCGCTACCAACTGACAGACGACGGTCTGATTGACCTCGGTGTCACAGAACTCACCCTTTCGCAAGATATGCTCGCTGCCGTTTTGGATCGCGATCTGACCAAAATCAACGCTGGCATTTTGTCCCCAGATGGGAACTACATCGCGTGGACCACCACCGATGCCCGCTTGTTATTACTAGACTTGAGTGACCCCGAGGGCACTCTACGCCAACTTGCAACGGGCGCAATTGACAATTTCGCTTTCTCGCCTGACAGCCTGAGCATTACCTGGTCCGATGCCACCGGCGTCTGGATTGCAGACGGCAATGGTGACAATGCAACCCTAGCCAACGCTGGCGGCAAGCTTGCTGGCTGGGCACCGTAATCTTGAGTAAGTAGTGGAGAGTGATGAGTATCAGATCTCTCCACTCTAAACTAACCCCGCACCACTTCATCTCCCCAAACAAATCTATAACAAAACTATATCTTTATTCGAAAGCAGAACTGATACTATCGAATCAGTGCTAGCACCATACGTTTGTTTCGTTAAGGTCTAGCGCCAAGTACCGGTGTGGATACCGGAACTTGGGCGGCCAAGCGCAGGGATAAGCGCTATCGCTGCCGATGAGATGCATCTACAGGGTCCCATAGATATGGACATCCGCCTTGTAAATACTTCGGCTTGGCTTAGCACAAGGCCAAAATCGTAAATCGTAATTTCTTCATGCGACGGGTAATTCTCAACGAAAGTAGTTTCATAGCGCCATTCAATGAGCCGGCACGCGACTTGCGCATTCTAAATAAGCCACTGTGGCTTTACCAGCGTGATGCGTTAGAGCGGCACATTACAGAAGAGCGCGAAGTCTTTAGCGGGTTCTTATTAGACGTTCCTGAAGATGACGTTGAGCAAATTGTCTATCGGGACAATCTGTTCTTTACACCAAGTTATATTGATGAATTTGTTACGCAAGCCAAAGCGGGTAAAAAAGCCGTTCGTGCTGCGTTTACCATCAAAGACGCTGCGTTTCGCGAGCATGCATTGCCACTAGCAACCATGTTTGAACAGTCTTTTGATGACCCAGATATCTATTTCGCAGACATGTGGTACTTCCCAAACGGTGTTACCACGGACGTAGAGCCATTAATCATTGACTCTGACTCCCGAGAAATTGGATACTATTGGGTACCAAGCTATATGGCAGTGCGCCAAGGGGACATGACTTTCAATGTTCCACTGCGTGGCTGTCTGTCGATCGAAAGTTGGGTACACATTTTTATCGCCGATGCGGTGTTTGGGTTATTCGCACGCGGCGCGCAAGCAGAAGATCGGCTGGCAAAAGACTTGAAGTATATGCTGAAGGTCTTTTGGCGGAGCTTGGTTGAATTCAAACAGGTGCTGCGGAATTCAGAACTCGTTACCATTGGGAAAAATTGCTCCATCGATCCAACAGCCATTATCAATGGGCCATGTGTGATTGGTGACAATGTTTCCATTGGGGCTGGGGCCGTCATTGACAACTCCATCATTGGGAATAATGTCAACATCTCGCAAGGCTGTCAGGTGCAGCTTAGCGTGGTAGGTGACGGGTGCTTTATGCCATTTCGCTCTGCGTTATGGATGACCACCCTAATGGAAAACTCGATGGTCGCGCAAAATACGTGTTTGCAAATGTGCGTCGTTGGGCGCAATACCTTCATTGGCGCTGGGAGCACCTTTACGGACTATAACTTGCTACCAAGACCGATTAAGGCACTAAGCGGTGACGGCGTGCTTGAAGACGCCAATCGTGATGTCCTCGGTGGCTGTGTCGGGCACAACTGTCGCATTGGCAGCGGCATGATTGTCTACCCAGCACGGGTGATTGAATCTGACACCGTGCTCTTTGCAACGCATGAACGCCGCGTTATTGCGCGGAATGTGGACTATGACAACAGTGACCATCACGGCCATGGTGGGGCTGACTTACATCAAAGACTGTATCCAAGAGAAGGCGAGAACATCAACGCATCATGGTAAATAGCGCATCTGACGCTCCCACATTTGCATTTGTTATTCATCCGGTTGATCCTAAAAAGGATGTCAGTCGGAAATTTCCGCTACTTGGACGGTTTTTGCCAGTTCCGCTCATCAACTTCTTTTCGACGTTCTTTCCGCCGGTTTATATCTCTGAAATCAATGGGATTCAGTCAGATGCAACTGGTGAAGAGCTAACTGGCTGGTTTATTGCATGTCCTTACACACCAGCGCGTATGCTGTCTTTGCCAGAGCGCGTGGTGTATCGCAAATTGGTACAAACCGGACGCAAAGCAGAATCCTTGGGCGCTAAGTTGGTGGGACTAGGTGCATTCACCTCTGTCGTAGGAGATGCCGGTCTAACTGTCTCAGAACAGCTCAACGTTCCCGTCACAACTGGTGACTCTTATACTGTCGCTTTAGCGGTTCGCGCAATTGTGTCTGCCGCTGAAAAAATGGATATTTCACTTGCTTCAGCAACGGTTGCGGTGGTGGGTGCAGCCGGGTCAATTGGCTCGATCTGTGCTGAGATGCTAGCCAGTCAGGTCAACCGCCTAATTTTGATTGGCCGTACGGAACAGAAACTGCACAGCGTCAAAGAGAAGTGTGGCGCAATGGGGGCCGCAACGGTCAAACTCTCTACAGACGTGGCCGATGTTGATCAAGCGCAGCTCGTCATTACCGTCACGAGTGCTGTAAACGCACCTGTGCAACCACAGCACCTGCGCCCTGGGGCTGTCATTTGCGACGTAGCCCGCCCGCGTGACGTGTCAGCTAAGGTTGCCGCAGAGCGAGATGATGTCCTTGTCATTGATGGTGGCATGGTGGACATTCCTGGTAATGTCAATTTCAACTTTGACTTCGGCTTTCCGCCGGGCAAAGCCTATGCCTGCATGGCAGAAACCATGATCTTGGCATTGGAACATCGTTATGAAAATTTCTCAATTGGTAAACAGTTGAGTGTTGAAAAAGTGCAAGAGATTGACGCTCTTGCAGAAAAGCATGGCTTTCACTTGAGCGGCTTTCGCACATTTGGCGCTGCAGTAACCGATGCCCAAATTGAAGCGATCAAACAGAACGCGGTCCAAACCCTCAACCGAGGGTGGATGGCCCGCAGCGCTGAAGGTGAATTCGCTTTAGCAAATTAGTTTCACAATTGTAAGTAGAGTATTGGTACACACCACGTAGTGTGGTTGAATAATAAAGATGGCTATGACAGCAACGCAATCCCCACCTAAAGGAAGTATTCTTACTGTAGAAGATGATCCGGACATTTCGGACATGCTACGGCTGTATTTCTCTGCTATTGGGTATCAGGTACATGTCGCACAGCGCGGAAGAGACGGCGTTGAAGCCGCGACTCGTGAAGTGCCAGATTTGGTGTTACTGGACATCATGTTGCCAGACATTGATGGTTATCAGGTCTGCTCAGAGCTGCGGGCGTCTAATCGCACGCGTGATATTCCAGTGATTTTCCTGTCTCAGAAAGACAACCAAGAAGACAAAGTTGCCGGTCTTGGCCTTGGTGCGGTGGACTATGTCACCAAACCCTTTGATATTGAAGAATTGAAACTGCGCGCTGAGCGCGTTATTCGGCGGAACCGTCAACGCGGGTCAACCAATCCGCGGACGGGTCTGCCCGGTCGCCAGGCGCTGGAAGATCAAATTCATGCCCGCAATGGCACAGCCGACTGGGCTTTGCTGAACTGTCAGCTTGAACACTATGAGCCATTCGTAGACAAGTACGGCTTTGTGGCTGGTGATCAGGTCTTGCGGCACGTTGCGCAGCTCATGCAGTCCGCACTGACGCAGATGGGCAGTCCAGAAGACTTCGTAGCGCATACAGATGACAGTGAATTCACATTGCTGATTCATGACGACCGTCGATTACAGAAAATTTCGAAGGAAATTTATAACCAGTTCCAGAAAACAGTGAGTGCGCATTACTCCTTCTGGGACCGTGAACAAGGGTACATTGTGACCCACACATCAGATGGTGCAGAAGTCAAAGTGCCATTGATGAAAATAGCAATTCGGGCCATGCGGCCAAAATCACGCTAATTTTTTGCCACATCGTAGTGCCACTACTCCGCGGAGTGGCACTACGATGTGGCTGTTGAACGTTTTTGGAGCGGTTGCTTCTTTTTGAAAATGCATCGGCTACATAAGCATTTGGGCTTATGTAGTGTCGATGGATTTTGTTGTATACAAACGGAGATGTTTTATGCATAAAGGTCGAATACTGGTTGTAGAAGACGAGTTTGATATCGCCAATATGCTCAAAATCTATTTCAAAAGCCAAGGCTATGAAGTAGACATTGCAGGCCGCGGCACGGAGGCGCTCGAAATGACGCGCAAACGGCTGCCGAACCTCATTTTGCTTGACATTATGATGCCAGACATGGATGGCTACGAAGTCTGCAAACGCTTGCGCACCACCAACCGCACCAAGCATATTCCCATCATTTTCCTCACCCAGAAAGATGATCGTAGCGACAAAATCGCGGGGCTGGAACTTGGCGCGGACGACTTCGTCACCAAACCCTTCGATATTGAAGAGTTGAAGCTACGCGTTAACAACACCATCCGCTTGTCGCAAGAGAATAATCAGCGTGACCCGCGCTCTGGCTTGCCAGCAGGCAAGATGATCGAGGAGCAACTTCGGGCACTTATGCGCCGTGATGGGTGGGCCTACATTGACCTCAAGATCGATAATTTTGATCCATTCAAGGAAAAGTACGGCTACATTGCCGCCAATGAACTAATGCGTTCCATGCGCATGTTGCTAGCAGAAGTCCTCGAAAGCGCTGGCACTGATGATGATTTTGTGGGTCATCCGGGCGGCGAAAACTTCATTGTCATTACAACAATGGGCGCTGCTCCAAAAATTGAATCCTTATTGCGAAAACGATTCTTAGCAGATTCCGCAAAGCACTATAGCTTTGAAGATAAAGACGCAGGTGGCATTGTGCTAGATAAGAAGCTTGTGCCCTTCATGCGGCTTTCAATTGGAACAGTTACACCAGAGCCTGGAATGTGGATCTCAGATATCCGTGAAATTACGGAGCTTGGTGCTGAGAGACGTCGCGCAGATCGCTAAATTCATTTGAGAGCTTGCGATGCAGGGTTCCCTGCTATGCCAGTTGCCTCAACTGTTATGTCTACCCCTCTGTCTTACACTGCTGAAACAGATATCAGCCAGCTTTCAGACCCTGCAATTGTGGTCGAAGCAGGCGGTCGTCTGATTCAAGCTAACGCCAGTGCACGAATGCTGTTTCGGATTCGAAACGGCAGATTCAACCTGCAACATCTAAGCGCGTTAGCAAAGCCAGAGATCAAATTTTTAGAATTGTTTACGAAGGCTGGACAAGCGACCCTACAAATTGCGGGGCAAAATGTCGAAGCCACCTCCATTCCAATTGCGGACTCAGAAGAGCGTCGCCATTTGGCAGTATTTCGCTACCAAAATGTTGACATCATCAATGCAAATGGAACGCAGACGTCACTGAACGTGACCGCACCGCTGACCCTGTCTCAAACAACGTTCCCGCCGCTTTCAACAGAGCTCAAGCTGAACAGTGAAGATTTAGAGTCAAGCGAAACGATCTATGCTGCGTTGACGAAGTTCTTGGCAGAAAAGCTCAATGTAGAACAATGTGCAGTCTTGCATCATGACAAGCGCCGCAATATTTTCTACGGCCAGCCCCCCTTACATGGCTTGCCTGAAATGATCTCCGAGCTGTACCGCTTCTCAATTGAGGCTGTCACGCACGGGCATGAATGTCAGAACAGCGTTTGGTTCACAAACGACTTGGAAACCAGCGAAGCCATCGACTGGTTCAATATGCGGAATCTGACCAATACGGCCGGCATTCGCAATACCGTGCTTGTCTGTTTGGCCAGTTGGGGAGACCGGATTGGCGCCATTCAGCTTTCTAACAAGCAAGATGACGAAGACTTCAGCACTGAAGACATTGCTTATCTGACGCAAATTGCGCCGGAAGTCACCGCGCTCATGCTGAATGCCAACACAATTGATTGGAAAACAGAGCGCGCTATCCGCTGGGATACGCTAGAACTCATCAAGCTGTTGGCAGAAAGTGACCGTCCGCTAGAAGATACTATTCCAGAAATTCTGGGCTTAGCAGCAGGTTGCCTTGGGGCAAGTAGCATTGCGTTACTGACGTTGGACAACGCCCGGGGCTGTCTACAAACCCTGCCGTACAGCGTGCGGTCAGAGTTCTCTCAAGACCCAATTCAAATTGACGCGTCCGCGCAAGACTTCCATCGCACAGTGGCCATGTCAGGTGATGCCTTTCATTCAGACGACGCGGCCAATGACGTGCGTATTCTGCCGCTGTATCGCAAGTATCAGCTAGAGCACAATGTGCGTAGCACGGCGAATGTTCCAGTCATCGTAGGCGAACAAAACCTTGGTGAGCTTTGGTTTGGAAATACCCATCGGTACGGCATTAAGAAAGACGACTTGCGCTTTTGTAGCCTTGTAGCGTTGCATCTGGCCCATCTTCTGGTGCGCAACAATAGCACTGCAGACAGTGAACAGCAATTGCGAGACCGTGTCTCACAACTCAGCGTGCTTGTGCGGGTGTCGCGCCAGCTCAATCAGACGTTGGACTTGGCAGATGTTCTAGAGATTGTTGACCTAGAAGCGCAGAAAGTCTCTGGGGTTTCATCGGTCAATGTTGAGATGTTAGATCTCGACTCAATGGACTGGTTCGACATTCCCAGTACGCCGCACACTGAACAGCTTAACGATGTCGAAGATTTCAAGCGCCGGGTTTCGTTGTCCAATGAAACCATGATCGTCGATCGGGCAATTACTCCGTTTGATGCATCGGGCTCTGTCAACGCCATGCTGATTGCCCCCATTGTGAACCAAGACGTTTCCATTGGGCTAATTACCATGCTTGGCGAAAATGTCGCGACGTTTACTCCTGCAGTTATTGAGTATATTGAAACGCTGGCCTCTCAAGCGTCAAGTGCAATTGGGAATGCCACGCGATATGAAGACCAGGTCGTGCGTAGTCAGCTCCTCCGCGCACGGGCAGATCAGCTGAGCCAACTGCTGCAAATTTCAAGCGCAGTCCGCTCCGATGCCCCATTAAAGACCAGCTTGGAACAAATTGCCTACGGTGTGCAAGAGTCGGCTGGCTTCAACACAGTCATCATCAGTGTGATTGCGCAAGACACGGGCGAGCTACACCATATGGCGGCAGTCGGGTTGCCGATTGCAACGTTCAACACAATCCAGTCTTACACCTTACCTTGGATGCGGGTGGAAGAACTTGCCATCCAGCCGGAAAACCGTATCAGCAACTCGTACCTGTTGCGTAGTGATGTCTCGGCACGTAATGAGCTGTTGGGCGTTGAATTCTCTGCTGGGCGGCACACCACTGGCAGCTCACGACTTGACCAATGGCAATCGGGCGATTTATTACTCGTGCCGCTTGTTGGGAGCGCTGGGGAACACCTTGGAGCAATGCTGTTGTTTGATCCGCTGGATCATAAAGTCCCAGCCCTTACGACAATCCAAGTATTAGAAATTTTCGCGAACCAAGCGGTGCTTGGGATCGAGAACACGCGTTTGTTTGCGGCGGCTGAACGCCGTGCTGCCGAGCTTGAAGACAGCCTAACATCATTGGCAGATCAAGAACGCCGCGTTAGTGAACTCAACGAAAACTTGAATTTGCTGGTCAGCGAACGCACAGCAGACCTTGAACGCGAGCGTGACTTAAACGCAACGTTGCTGCGCATCAACACCGAATTGTCATCGAGTTTGGACTTGGATGACGTATTGGCGCGTGGCTTGCAATTGGTGAATCAGTCGCTGAACGGTGACCAAGGCATCTTGTTGCAAACCGATCTTGCGACCGATCAGCTAATTATTCGATGCAGTATTGGCGACGTTGCCAAACTACCACGTGACAATGCCATTGTCTTTGCAGATGAAGAAGGCGGGCTAATCACAGAATTAGTCGGTAGCCGTACCAGCCTGATTATTGATGACTTGGAACAAGAGGATCGGCCGATCCCATTGGAAAACATTGGGGACTACCGCTCATTGCTGGCAGCACCGTTGTCCACGGGCGAAGAAGCATTAGGTGCCTTGATCTTTCTGAGCCGAAAGAAAGACGCATTCAATGACGACCAACTACAGTTAGTTGCAGCAGCAGCGAACCAAGTGGCATCTGCCATTAACAATTCGGCCCTTTATAGCCTGATTCGTGACCAAGCAGAACGGCTTGGGTCTATGTTGCGAACGCAACAAATAGAAGCCTCTAAGAGCCGCGCTATTTTGGAAGCAGTCGCAGATGGCGTCATGGTGGCTGACCAATATGGCAGCGTAATTTTGTTCAACCGTTCCGCTGAACATATCTTGCGGCTCAATCGACCGCAGATTATTGGGCACCCAGTTGAAGAGTTTCTTGGGTTATATGGACCCGCCGGCAAAAACTGGATCGAGACCATTGAGCGTTGGAACAAAGACGCGAGTAACTATCAACCTGGCGACTTTATGGTCGAGCGGCTGTACTTAGACGATGCCCGTGTGGTGTCGGTACACTTAGCACCAGTCATCGACAAGAACGGCGTTTTCATTGGATCTGTTTCACTTTTCCGTGACATTACGCGTGAAGTTGAAGTGGATCGCTTGAAAACAGAGTTTGTGGCGACCGTGAGCCACGAACTGCGTACGCCAATGACGGCCATCAAGGGGTATGTAGACCTAATGCTGATGGGCGCGACTGGCGGCTTGTCAGAAAAACAAGTGGAATTCTTGAATACGGTCAAGTCAAACGCTGACCGCCTCAAGATGCTGGTGGAAGACTTGCTGGACATTTCCCGCATGGAAAGTGGCAAGGTTACCCTCAACAAGGAATTGGTACACATTCCAAAAATTGTTGAAGAAGTCGCAAAGAATTTGCAGGCGCGCATTACCAGTGGTGGTAAACCAGCCGAAGTCATTGTGGATGTTCCGCAAGACTTACCCGCTATGATTGGCGACAAAGGTCGCCTGACACAGGTATTTACAAATCTGGTAGACAACGCCTACGCGTACTCACCAGAGAACTGCACCATTACGGTCAAGGCCAACAGCACACCGGGTGCAATTCAAGTCGATGTCATTGACACCGGCATCGGCTTGACGCTAGAAGAGCAAAATCGCATTTTTGATCGGTTCTTCCGCGGGGAAGATTCGTTAGTCCTCGGATCAGCGGGAACCGGACTAGGCTTGAGCATTGTGCAACGCCTTGTCGAAATGCATGAGGGTCACATTTGGGCTAGTAGTGAAGGTCGTGGCCATGGGAGCACGTTTAGTGTGTTGCTACCGACCGTTGAGGAAACAGGAGAACTTGTTATTACGTCTGACACCATGGGTGGTGACGCGTAATACTTGGAGGCATATGGCGAAAATACTAATCGCAGAAGATGAGCCAGATATCCGCGCACTTGTAAAGTTTGCGCTGGAATATGCAGGTCATGAAATTGTGCAAGCCGAAGACGGTATGCAGGCTATTGAAGTGGCCCGCTCTGCCAAACCTGAACTTGTGCTGATGGATGTCCGCATGCCAAAGATGAATGGCTTAGAAGCGTGTGCTGAAATGAAAGCAGACGATGATTTGAAAGATACACCAGTTGTTTTTCTTTCAGCACATGGTCAAGAAATTGAGGTCAAGCACGGCATGGATGCCGGCGCAACGGCCTATATTTTCAAACCGTTTGCACCTGATGTCTTAATCTCACGCGTTAGCGAAATTCTAGCGGAAGCAGAGGCATAGGAAGCTTGTTTGTCCGTTTGTTAGTTTGTTAGTCTGCATAAGCGCTACCAACTAACAAACCAGCCAACTAACGCACTGACCAAATCAAACATGAGCGCAATTGTAGTCAATAACGAGATCGTGCATTACGAGGTGTTGGGCCGCGGCCCAGGCATCGTATTTTTGCATGGTTGGCTCGGCTCATGGCGCTATTGGGTGCGGACAATGCAAGCCGTTAGTTCACGCTATCGCTGCTATGCGGTGGATCTGTGGGGCTTTGGTGACACGAGTCATCGGACGCCAAATGAATACACTTTGGACGCCCAAGCAGACTTAGTGCTCGAATTCTTAGATGCTTTGGGGGTTGCCAAGGTTGCCCTTGTTGGACACGGGCTTGGCTCTGCCGTTGCGCTGCGCTTTGCTGCGAAAAACCCAGACTATGTTGCCCGTACCATGTGCATTAGCTTGCCATTGGCTGGCGCCACTATCAACCCACGCATGAAGCAAAGTAATTTGAACGATGCAAACGGCTGGCTGGCGAACGGGCATCGCGAAGTGTTTGATGAAACCACGCGTCTTGATCCGCAAGCGTTCACAGCATCTATGCGTGACTTTGAAAACATCGATTTACGCCGTGACTTAGTGACGGCAACCCAACCAACGCTCTTGGTACATGGCGAAGCAGATCAGGCGATTGCAGCGCCACGCAGTTCATGGCTCCCCGGTGACGATTTCAGCCACGTCCACCGAGTCTTAATTCCAGAATTGGGCCACTTTCCAATGTTGGAAGACCCCGCCAAATTCAATCGATTGCTGTTGGATTTCCTCACCTCAGCCCCAGACGACTTAGAGTCGCTGACGCTCAAAGAAGAGTGGAAGCGGCGCGTCCGCTAACGGCTTCTTCGCTATTTCGCTACTGTAAGTGTCTAATTGAATAGGCTTTGGTAACATGCGCGTATGCATGGTATTTGCGCTTTGGAAATGACGCGGAGACGCACTATACACCTTTTAGTGGGTCTAGCCACTTGGTTACTGGTAGCCTGTCAAACGACACCCGATTCAGCTGTCGCGCTTCCGACGGAACTACAAACCCTCATTCAGTATGAAGACAAAATGGCACTGGCTGGCGATGTGCTAAACGTCCGTGATGTCACGTTGCAAAGTGCCCCTGACTGGTGGACAAGTTATGAGCGCCAAATTCAGTCTTTTCGACCGGTTGCACCGCCTGTACCGCATGCCGCGTTTGTAGCAGAAACCACGCATGCCGTCGCGTTCTCGCAACGGGAGGAAAATGCAACCGCCACTATTGCCCGCGAGTATCTGTTACCAGCAAGCGGAGAAGTGGGACTGTTCTCACTCACGCAACAGTATCAGCAAACGGATGCTGGCTGGATGCGACAACCACCGCCGCTCAACCTTGGCTTTCCAAAACTCACTGAAAACGGTGTCATTCGCGCCGTTTATTTCCCACAGGACACCGCCTTATTTGAACTGATCCTGCCGACGCTGACAAACGATATTGAGGCAGCCTGTACTGAATGGCAAGAGACTGCCGGACGCGCCATCTGCATCAAGCCGCTCAATTTATACCTGACTACCAATCCGCTCGATTTATTGTCAGATCCGCGCCAACAGATAATCAAGCCGTTGCCCAGTGACCTTGTGACCAATTTGAATATGCCGGCTGATGCTGCGTTTTTGTATGTGCCATCGGTGGCATTAGTTGGAGCGCCGCTAGATGAAACGGCTGAGCGCTGGTGGCAACAGGGCTTGGCGAACCAGCTGTTGACGGCGCAACTCAATGCGCAGTCACTCTTACCGACGCAACGTGAGACCTACTTTGCAGAGGTGAGTAATATTGTCGGGGCGCAAGGTGCAGCGGTGGCACTCAGTGGACAAGGCAACTCATTGACAAACGATGCCCAGTTGGCAGTACTGCCTACGCTAACGCCGCGTCCAACACCTTTGCCAACGCCGCGCAGCTACGTTGTGCAATCTGGCGACACGCTAGGCGGAATTGCCTCTGTGTTTGGGCTGACCACCGCAGAGCTTATGTCGTGGAATCAAGAGATTGAAGGCGAGCTTATTTCAGTAGGCATGGAATTGCGCGTGCCAGCCATCGGCGCACCGACAGCAACGCCGTTCCCGACGCACACGCCAATTCCAACTTGGACGCCTATCCCGCCAGGGACGATCACCGTTCACACGGTGACCGAAGGGGAAACGCTACTCGGTATTGCAATTCGCTATAGCAGTACCATTGAAGCCATCATGGATGAGAACGGCTTAGCCAGCGAAAACTTCCTCAGCGTTGGCGTAGACATCCGCGTGCCAATGAATGTGGCTGAAGAAAACGAGTAGTCAGACAGTAACTACTAACGGGCTAAAAAGCCAATATTGCTGGCCAACGAGGACTGAGCCTGTCGAAGTCCGGCTAGCCTTATTTACAGCCTCATCCGAGGCACATCGTTAATCCAAACTCAAAGGACTTCATACCCCGCAGCCCGCAACACGGTCTGTGCTTGTTCCAGTTTGTCAGCCTTCAAAAGTAAATAATCGGTGTCGTAGGTTGAAATTGCAAAGATGCTGATGCTGGCTGCGGCGAGTGTTTGCGCGAGGCCAGCCAGAATGCCGACTAAACTGAAGTCTAGTGGACCGAGCACTTTGAGCATGCGCCAGCCCATGTCGGTTTCTTGCGCGTCCAGAACAATGCTTGACTCACAGACAATGGAAAGCTCATCGGTTGTGCGTGTGACGCTAAAAAAGCCGCCTTGTAACGCCGCATTCGGAATATCTGCATCTGACGCTAGGCGATAGATTGTGAGCGCTAGCGGGCTGGTTTCTAGGGTTAGGGTTGTCATAATCACATCTTTACTAAGGGATGGGTGTTGCAGGTAACGGTACAATAGCACGCGGAGACGCGCAACTACTATGATCAACGTTCTAATTGCAGATGACCACCCCATTGTTCAACAAGGCATGCAAATGCTTTTGGACGTCCAGCCCGATATGACAGTAGTGGGCGTTGCTGAAAATGGGCAGCAAGCTATTGATATGGCGCTAGCACTCAATCCAGATGTGATTCTGATGGATTTGAATATGCCGGAGAAAAATGGCATTGAAGCGACGCGTGAAATTCGGGCGTTGGACAACGCCCCACAGGTGATTGTGCTGACGAGTCATCATCAAGATGCCATGGTGTTTCCGGCAATTAAGGCCGGGGCCTTGAGTTATTTGCTCAAAAGCGCCACGCCTGACGATGTGCTCGACGCTATTCGGGCAGCATCTAAAGGCGAAGCCCGTTTGAACCCACGCATTGCGCAACGGTTGATGCATGACATTGCCGGTCAGCGCCCTTCTCCAGATGCGCTCACGCCCCGCGAGTTAGACGTGCTCAAGCAAATTGCAGCTGGAAAAGATAACAAGGCCATTGCAGACGCGCTGTTCTTGAGCGAGAAGACGGTCAAGACGCATGTCAGCAATATCCTGAGCAAGTTGCAATTGTCAGATCGTACCCAAGCCGCCATTTATGCCTTGAAACAAGGGCTAGTTCCATTGGAGTAACCAAACAGATGGACGCATCATTTTCAAATCACAGTCTGATCCGTACTTATCTCATTCGGACAGTTGGTAACCTCAGCGACGCGCAATGGCTGACCATTCCTGAAGGGTTTGACAACAACATCGCTTGGAATATTGGGCACTTGGTGACGGCCCAAATGGGGATCATTTACTATCCTTGTCGGCTGCGACTAGAAGGGATGATGCGTAACCGTAGCATGTACGTGCCTGGCACTTCACCAGCAGATTGGGACGCAAACCCAGATCCTAAAGAGTTGTATGCGGCTCTGAAAGAAACGTCACGCGCTATGGCTGCTGACTATGCCGCTGGTAAATTCAAAGATGTGGAGTACCGTGGGATGACCACTGTTGCTGGCGCTGAATTGACCTCACTTGCCCAAGGCGTGAGCTTCAATAATTTCCACGAAGGCATGCATCTGGGCACCATCATGTCCATCAAGAATTTCTTGAAATAACCGCTCATGAAAATTGTTATGTTCGGCGTTGGCGGCGTTGGGGGCTACTTTGGTGGTCGCCTTGCTGAATGCGGTGCAGACATCACATTTGTTGCCCGTGGCAGACATCTTGCCGCCATGCAAGCCTCAGGCTTGAAAGTCAACAGCTATTTGGGCGATTTTGTTATTCCTAACGTCAGCGTGACGAATGATGTCACCACCATTACCGACCCTGTAGATGTCATTCTCATTGCCACAAAAACGTGGCAACTTGCAGATGCAATTGTACAGATGCAACCGTTAGTGTCCGCAAACACTATGGTTGTGCCCATGCTGAATGGCGTGAGTGCCCCAGCGCAGCTACAAGCTGCGTTTGGCGAGGCCCCTGTAATTGGCGGTTACTGTGGAATCTTGAGCCATCTCAAATCTCCCGGTGTGATTGAACACGCCGGCACTGAACCATTCGTTGTCTTTGGCGAATTAGATAACACCCAAAGTGAGCGTGTCTTAGCCTTGTTGGCTACATTTGAGGCGTGCCAGCATATCAACCCGACTGTGCCACCAGATATTTTGGCAGCAATGTGGCGCAAGCACTTGTTGGTGTCATCACTTGGGGCAGTTGGCGCTGCGTCAGGGGCGAACTTTGGCACAATGCTAGGGACGCCAGAGTTGCGCGCCTTACTGCGCGATGTCATGCACGAAGTTGTGGATGTTGCGCAAGGCATGGAAATCAATTTGCCGCGAGAGACCGTGGAAAAGACGTTGACCTTCTTGGACACCCTTCCAGCTTCCTCCATAACCTCCATGCAGCGTGATATTTTGAATCAGAAACCATCGGAGTTAGACGGGCAAGTGGGCGCGACCGTAAAGTTTGGCGAGTCCTGTGGCGTACCAACGCCGCATTCGCGTGCGCTGTATTGGTCACTGTGGCCGTTGGAGCAGAAGCACCGGTCGCGGCAGTGAGTGCGTTTGTAGAGATGGGACTGTAAAGCCGTACACTCTGCGAATGTGATGCTAAGGACACAGCATCGGAATACATGTAATCCAGATGGTTCGCACGCCATCGTGAAAACTACCAAAGGGTAATTCGTTCGTGCTCTCCATGACACGACGAAGATGCAGGTAATGTCCTAGTAAATTTCAACCTGCGGCTCCGCTGGTCGGTCACTCAAGATGACGAATTCTTCGAGATATGAAGCAATTCAGGCTGTATCGCCCTTAATCAAAAAATGCCTTGGAGTTTTCCAAGGCATTTTCATTTTGTAAATTCTGTTGTGGTTTACGCCAACGGCAGCATAAAGCTGAAGCGCGTGCCAACGTCTACTTTGGATTCAAGCTCAACGTCTGAGTTATGCGCTTCGATGAGGCGTTTGGCAAAGGCCAACCCTAGCCCAGTGCCACCGTAGTGACGGGTCGATGAACCATCTAACTGATGGAAGGGGACGAACAGTTCAGAGATGCGGTCTTCTGGAATACCAATTCCGGTGTCTTCCACATACAGCAAGGCTTTCGTGCCATTGGAACGCCCGCCTAAAATCACGCGACCGCTTTGCGGTGTGAACTTCACAGCGTTATCTAGGAACTGATGCAGTGCCCAGCTGAGCTTTTCTGCATCTGCTTTGACGGGTGGGAAATCTGGTGCCAGATCAAGCGTTAGCGCTAGGCCTTCACGTTGGGCTTTGTCTACAAACTCACGGTAAAGCTCGTTGAAAATCTTCTGCAAGTCCGTCGGACGGAGATCTACTTTGATTTCACCACGGGCAGTGCTTGCAAAGCGAATCAGATCTTTGATCAGCTGTTCCAAAGACAGCACCGATCGATTGACCGTGTGCAGTGCCTTGTGCTGATCTTCGTTGATATCACCCAGCGCTTGATCGGCCAGCATAATGCTAAACCCTTTGATCTTCGCCAGCGGGGTCAGTAACTCGTGTGAGATGTTGGAAATAAAGTTGATTTTGTGCTGATTCAGCTCCATCAACTTATTAAGTGCTTCTTGCAGTTCCCCAGTGCGCTCTGCCACGCGTTGCTCCAAAACACGGTTGCTTTGTTGCAGTGCGTTTTGCAGTTCGATCATTTGCTCGGTAATGACCCGATCAAGATCTTCACGCGTGACCAACTCCAGATCGACCAAGGTTTGCCCGAGGCGAACATCTTTCCCTTCGGCTTTCTGCGCCTTTTGGTATGCCAACGCTTGATCCAACTGCTCTTTGGTCACCATCTTATTGCGCAACAAGTACGTCCCCAAGCGTGGGAACAACTGCGTTGGAATATGCGGTGCAGAACTGTTGGTTGCTGCTACTGCTGCTCTTTCAGCCGCTAAGGCTGAAAATGCGAGCGATATACTTTCTTGTACGTTATTTAACTCTTCAGTCATTTATAGTAGAAGTCGCATCTCTGCTTGTGTGACTGTCACAATTACGCCAGTTTCAGTCAGTCGAATTCGCAATGCTGTTTTACTCAAAAACTTACCGATACCCAATACAGCTGCTATGCGAATGTTTAAATCTAGTTTACGAAAAGACTCCGTAAGTTATATTTAGAAAGTATTGAAATATTCTGACGAATTTCCTGACGCTGATCTTCATCATACACAAATTTTTTGTCGAAAAGCAACCATAAAAATCCGTACGCTAGGTGCAATTTTAGGCTAAATTTATGTATATACACTGTACCCAGATTCGCCTCGTTTGCGCTTAACTGAATCCTTGTGTCTCAACGAATCAGCATAAATTGGCGCAGTCGCCTGCTTTCTATCGCGGTATTTGTGGGTGGGCTTGCTTTATTGTGGTGGGTCGCGCGACTGGTACCGTACCAGTCTGCGTGGCGCGTGTTGCGCACATTAAGTATGTTAGGCATAGCAAGTCTCGTCGCTCTAAATGTTGGCATCTTAATGTTAATGACCCTCCGATGGTGGCTATTCTTAAGACTCTTAGGGGCAGATTTGCAGTTTCTCAGGGCGGTGTTTTACCGTTTAGCGGGCTACAGTGTGAGCTATCTCACGCCTGGTCCACAGTTTGGCGGTGAGCCAGTACAACTAGTGCTGAGCCAGCGGCATACCTCACAGACAGCAGCGTTAAGCGCTTTGGTCTTAGACCGCATCTACGACTTGAGCGCGAGTGTGGCGGTGTTAGTCATTAGCGTTGCAATTGCAATCACAACGGGATTGACCATCCAAGTCTTCAATGCTGCATGGCTGATTGCGGTCTTATTGTTGCCGCTGCTGTATTTAGTTGCGCTGCGTCGCAATCGATTGCCGCTGCACTGGCTTCAAAGCAAGCTGCCTGAATGGGGTTGGCTCCAGACGAGCGTACGCAGTGAGACGCAGTTAGTAGAGATCCAACGTCAACATCCGCAAGTTTTGGGACAAGCCGCAGGGGTCACGGTCGTGACGTGGCTGGCGCAAATCACCGAATATTGGTTGATGCTACGCTTGTTAGGGGCCGTACTGAATTGGCAGCAGTTATTTACAGCCTTAGCCGCAGTGCGAATTGCCTTCTTACTCCCCATGCCAGGCGCGTTAGGCACCTTAGAAGCCGGACAAATTTGGACCATGGAACAACTTGGGCTTGACCCCGCAATTGGCCTTGCTGCAGCCACGCTTATCCGCCTGCGTGATATTGGGCTGGCCCTCATTGGTCTCGGTTTATTATGGTTGTATTGGAAGACGCCGTCACAGGCTGACAAAACGCCAACACCCCTTGTATAGTACCTCTCTATGGAGCAAATATTAGCCCGGCTCACGCAGCCACCGCCGCTGAACCGTCCGCACATCACCTTGAGTTATGCCCAAAGCATAGATGGTTGCATTGCCATGGATCGGACAGAACCATTAGCGCTGAGTTGCCATGAGAGTATGACCATCACGCATCGTCTACGGGCGGCCCATGACGGAATTCTGATTGGGATCAGTACGGTCTTGGCAGACAACCCGAGCCTAACCACTCGCCTTGTTCAAGGGACAGACCCGACCCCCATCATTTTGGATAGTCGGTTACGGATGCCCGTTGAAAGCCAGTTACTAACAAAACACGCCGCCCCAATTATTTTGACAACAACCCGTGCGTTTCCTGCAAAGAAAGCTGAGTTGGAGTCCAAAGGGGCTCGGGTCATCACGATTGTGCCGAACGAAGTGGGCTATGTCTCGCTCAAAGAAGCGATGCAAGCCGTGCGGGATCTGGGGGTCAATAGTGTGTTGGTAGAGGGTGGTGCGCGCGTGCTCACCAGCTTTATGCGCACGCGTTTGGTAGATCAGTTATTGGTGACGGTGGCACCAGTTATCTTAGGCGGCTTGAGCGCGGTAGATCGGTTGCCGTATGCGCTAGAACTGACCAACGTGCGCTCCTTTGATGCAGGCTGTGATCTCATTATTTGCGGGGAACCCGCCTAATGCAGCGGCAGGCAGTTTGGTTTACTGCACCGAAGACGATTGAAGTTCGAACAGAAACATTTTCTGTTGATCCAGATGCCGTTGTGGTCAATACCGTTCGCAGTGCCATCAGTCCTGGGACAGAGATGCTCATCTACCGTGGGCAAGCGCCCACGGCGCTTGCCGCAGATGACACCATTGAAGCCCTAGCTGGCAGCTTAGACTTTCCGCTCAAATATGGGTATGCGGCAGTCGGACAGCGTGAAAATGATGACGGGTATGTCTTTAGCTTTCAGCCGCACCAAACCCAGTTTGCGGCCCAACCGCAGCACCTGATGCCTGTTCCGGCTGGCATTGAACCAGATGACGCCATTTTTCTGCCAAATACTGAGACCGCCGTCAATTTTGTGCACGATGGTCGTCCGCAACTGGGCGAACGTGTACTTGTGCTTGGCGCTGGCGTTGTAGGGCTGCTCACGACAGCCATCTTGGCACAGTTTCCACTTGCTGCGCTGTGTGTCATTGACCCCATTGCTGAACGCCAGACCCGCGCCACGGCGTTGGGAGCCTCCCAAACTGCGAGCAGTCTCAGTGAACTAAAACAGTCAGATTTTGATCTGGTCTATGAATTGAGCGGCAATCCAGCCGTACTCAACGATGCAATCACGGCGGCTGGCGTGGGCGGTCGCGTTGTGATCGGCTCTTGGTATGGTGCAAAGTCGGCCGCAATTGATTTAGGGGGCGCGTTTCACCGCAACCGCATCCAGCTTATTAGCAGTCAAGTCAGCAGCCTAACGCCAAGCTTGCTCCAACGCTGGGACAAGCAGCGCCGTTTTGAAGTCGCTTGGCAACAGATCCGGCACATACGTCCCAGTCAATTGATTACACATCGACTGCCGTTGATTGAGGCGGCGACCGCCTACGACTTGTTAGATGCTGCACCACAGTCTGCCTTGCAGGTGGTATTTACGTATTAGGTTTTGTTAGTTATCACAGACTTCAGAGATGCGCCTCGACTTCGCTCGGCAAGGGCAAGTCAAATTGTTGTCTGATATGAATTACGCTACGAGCTTTTGCAGCGAAATATTCATGTCTGCTAGCTAAGACGAAAGCAGAAGTGTCATCCCAGACGCGTTCGCGTGACCAAAAGTAGCCCAACTAGCTCGGCGTCTGGGATCTCATTGATACCAAGGTGTAAAAATAGTGCACTATTGCAATGAGATCCCGCAGACGCCATCTGCCTTTTAGCTTTAGTGCGTTTCGTTCGTCTGCGGGATGACACATACGCACAGGATTCGGCTAGCAGAACCAATCAACTTGATGCCTGTAGGGCAAGTCAAATTGTTGTCTCTGAGCAAGGAATAAGGGCAACTAAGTCCGCAGCATAGCTGAAATTTTTATGACCAAAACAAACATCGGAATTGTGGGCTGCGGCTTTATTGCCGAGCAATACGCAGCGGCAATGGCTGCGTTTCCGCATCTCAACATCAGCGCAACGTGCGATTTAGACATCCAGCGCGCGACAGCTTTGGCAGCGCAATATGATGCGCAGGCCTATGCTGATCTGGATACTTTGCTGCGCAACAGCGACGCAGAGATTATTGTCAATCTCACGATTCATAGTGCGCATCATGCAATCACCAAGCAATGTTTACACGCTGGCAAGCATGTCTTCAGCGAAAAGCCGCTGGCGCTTACGGCGGCAGAAGCAAATGAATTAGTGATGCTCGCTGAAGCAAACGGCGTTTATCTAAGCTGTGCGCCTGACAACGTCGCTGCGGATGCGCAACAACTCACAGCTACGTTACTCAACGACAATGCTATTGGCACAGTCAAGGTGATTTATGCCGACTGTAGTCTGGGGCGTGTGCCAGCATGGAACAGTAATCCAGAGCATTTCTTGAACATCGGGCCACTCTGGGACGGTGCGGTGTATCCATTGAATTTGTTGATTTCAGTGTTTGGGCCGGTCAAGCAAGTGCTATCAGCGCACCATAGTCTGCTACTGCCAGAACAGGAACATGCCGGACGCACCTTCACGGTGCAGACTCCAGATCATTCGACCGCAATTTTAGAAATGGAAAGTGGCGTGCAGGTGCGACTAACGGCGAGTATGTATACGCCCTATCAGAGCAAGCATTTTTACAGTATCGAATTTCATGGCGATGCTGGATCGCTGTATTTGGGGAATTGCGGGGACCTAAGCTGGCAATCAGGAGCAGTTGAACTTGCGCCGATTGGGCAAGGCTATGCTGGCGTAGCTCTGGAACGCGACGCTATGCCGCGCACTTACGGATCTAACGTGGCGGAAATGGCATGGGCATTACAGGGTAAAACTCCAGCATATGTGGCGACAGGCAAACGCGCCGCGCAAGTGGTCGCTGCAATTGAGGCGATGTACGCCTTTTAAGCCTGCGTTAGGGTTCCATTTCAATCTCGTGCTTGGCAAGGTAGTCATGCGCGAGTTCCAACATTCGCGGGCGTAGTTCAGCCGCGTGTCCGTACTTAGACTTTGCCACTAAGACAAGCTCAGCACCGTCGTTGTCATCCCCTAATACTTGCCAAGGGGCAATTAGATTTGGCAGCATGGCCACGGCTTCTGGTGAAAAGCCATCTAGTAAATCTGCCGCTTTCCCACTGTCTGCCGCTTTGACATTCAGTCTGACTTTGACAATGGAATAGTCACTGCGGCTAAAGTTACGCACGACGCGAATCTCACCATTTGGCACAATGAACACTTCGCCATAGTTCGAACGGATTTCGGTGTTGCGCAGCGTCACCTTTTCCACCACGCCTTCAACGTCGGCAATGACCACCTTGTCCCCCACGCGAAACGTGTCATCGAACATCAGGGTCAGGCCAGTAAACCAATCGCTGATGATGGAGCGAACACTTAACCCAAAGGCGGCGCTACATAAACCGACAATCCACACCAAGGTGTCGGCATCCACAAAGATCACGCTACTGAGCAAGCTAGCGATAAAGTAAGCGATGAAGCTGATCATGCTTGCTAATTGGCCCTGCAACGTCTGCCGATGGTTATGAGCAAGCGGCATCAACTGCAAATGGAAGAAGCGTTTCGCCAATGGCAAGCTCAACCGCTGCACCAAGCGCGCAAGCGCAAAGTACACCACAATGCGAAGTAGATAGCTATACCAGACCGGCGTTGAGAAGAGATCAATCAACAATTGCATACAGCGATTGTATCCAAGCGACAGCGACTTTTCTAGAGTGCAATCTTGTGAAACTGAAAATTCAGTTTATCTAACACTTGAAGCTAGACAATATGTAGACATACAAGACTAGCGTCTTACTTCGTGAGATAAAATAAAAATCATTCATGACACCTAAGACCTTGTCAAAATTTGTTGCAACGTATTTTCTCCCTCAAAGCGTGAATATGGTATGCAGCTTGCAAGTCTTTAGTGCCACAATGAAGTCATACACGGTGTGTAATTCCTTCGCGCACCGACCTTCTGTAAGTATTGGTACCAATTAAATAACCCATACCGTGCGTCGCCTCACTTGCTTTGTGGACGTTTGTATTCTTTATTGCTTGAGCGTTGATCTACTACTTTTATTTTTCCTGCGGTCGATCTGTTCTACTCCACGCCCTACAAACAACTGCACCATTATTTGAATTCTTGACGCATTGAGCGCGGTTCCCGATTGTGCTTCATTTTCAATCGGTGTCCATCAAGCGCTAGAGTGTTCTGCGTTAAGAGCCAAGGTGTGGGACCTATGAAAAAAACAATCTTATATATTGAAGATGATCAGGACATGATTCAGCTCATGACCTTGATTCTGAGCCGCCGTAATTACAAAGTGATTACGGCAAAGGACGGAGTAAAAGGATTACAAGCATTGCACAAGCGCAAGCCAGATCTAGTGTTACTTGATTTGATGATGCCGCGCATGGATGGCCGCGATGTTGTCCGGGAAATTCGGCAAACGCGTGAACTGCGCCATTTACCAATCGTGTTGATTTCAGCCCGCCAAGACGAAGCGGAGGCGCTGGTTTCGGACTACCCCAAAGGAATTTCGGCCTATATTGCCAAGCCGTTCAGGGTCGATGACATTCTTGCAGTGGTAGAGGATGCGCTAGACGCACGTCACTAACTTTGCTTTCGGTAGATGTGTAGCGTCTGGTCTTCTCGGTCTGTCAATAGCGCGTTAGGATGCGCCGCGCGCTGAGCGTCCAAAATTGCCAAGGCCGCTTCCAGATGTTCAGAATCAAGTGTGGCCCCGCGCTGGTATGCAATCCAGTCGTCAATATTTTCAATTGGCGTTGAGACAACCGCTGTATCTTCAAGGACGCACGCAAATTTCCCTGTTGCCACATCTTGGGCAAAGGCGCCTAAGCCCGCAGCAATAACCTGATCAAAATTAGGAAACGGTGTTTCCACTGCAAACACTTCAGACTCTGCTTCTGTCCCGACGACCGTCGTCCGGCGCGGCAACACCACCCAGACTACTCCACGTTCGGCTAAGGCTATATGCAATTTTTCAAGGAGAGGGAAGTAGGCACTCACGGTGCCAGAGGAGTCCAGTCATCAGTAGGACCGATGCAGCAGAATTATGTCGAAACTGTTCGCTGGGAGTTCCGCCTCTTGTAATGTCGCATGGAGATAGGTAGGCTCCAGCGCAGCGTCCCAATTGGCTTGGAAGGCATCTAAGCCAGCTTCATCTGGTTCGATGATGGTCAGCGCATCGGCTTGGGTGACATAGGTGCGTTCATACTGACCATCGCGCGGGCCAATGCTTAGAACGCGTTTATTGAGAAAAACAAGTTGGTGTGTAACAGCATTCCACATACTTAGGGGATTATGCGCCAAAGCCACCAAAGATTCAATACACCGCGCCCTGTCCAGGCCAGCGTCCGAAGCCAATTTGTCATCACCAACCGTTGATAAGCCGATTGGTCAAAGCCTTGAAGCAACACATTGTGCTGTGGCACGCTCATAAAAAAGGTGGT
>JAHDIM010000344.1 GCA_020630805.1 Anaerolineales bacterium | reverse complement strand
ACCCTTACCAATTGTTTCACGAATTGTAACTATACTTTCACCCAATCTACCTTCGAGATCAGTATAATTTCGAGTAATGATCAACGAACCGATTCGCCAGCCTGAACGCGAAATCCCACTCTGGATTTGGGCAACTCTGCTTTCTGGTATTTTGGCACTACTAATTTTCATTTCGCTGAATATTTCGGCGAATGAGTCTGCGATTGGCTGGCGCGTCGAGCAAATGCGTGCTGCTTATCGAGACCGGTTCTTTCGTGACTCTGATGTGTTGCCGAGTGTTGCAGCCGATGGTGGCGCACAACCTGCAGTTGCAGCCGCCACAGTCCCAAATGATTTTGATAGTCTCATCGATTATGACAATTCGTTGCTTGCGTCAGTAGCCAAGCCAACTGATACCCCAGCGCCAACCGCAACAGCGTTGCCAACGGACGTTCCAACCCCAACGCCGTCTCCAACGCCAACGCCCATAACGTTTGATTTAGTAGATCCACCGCCAACGATGCAGCTTGAAGGCGTCCGGCACGAATATCAGACGCCAAATAACTGTGGCCCGTCTACACTTGCCATGAATCTCAGCTACTATGGCTGGGAAGGGACGCAAGAAGATGTTGCTGAAATCTTAAAGCCGGAACTACGTGATAAGAACGTACGGTGGGATGAACTTGTCTACTATGTGAAGACACGCGCGGGCTGGCTAGATGCACTTTTTCGGGTCGGTGGTGACTTTGAAACCATCGAGTTGTTTGTGGCGAACGGATATCCGGTCATTATTGAAACAGGGTATTACGTCAATGGTGGCTCACTCTGGGTTGGGCATTATCTGCTGATCACAGGTTACGACCAAGACGCACAAACTTTTATTGTTCAAGATGCGACGGGTGGCCCGAATCGGATCATGTCGTATGACGATGTCGACGAGTTGTGGCAACAGTTCAACCGTCTGTTTATCTTGGTATTCCCGGCTGGCGACCTTACCAAAATTGAGTACATGCTCGGTGATGATGCTGATGAAGATGTCAACCGTGAAAACGCCTTGGCACAATCTAAAGCTGAAACCGAAAGTGACCCTGAAAACGCTTTTGTCTGGGCAAACTATGGATCTAATCTAAATTACTTTGATCGTTTCAAAGAGGCGGCTGAAGCATACGACACAGCCCGCGAAATCGGGCTCCCTTGGCGGATGCTGTTTTACCAGTTCGGTGCTTACCGAGCCTACTTCTACACAGGGCGCTATCAAGATGTTGAAGATCTTGCGTCTGCAACACTCAATGCGCGTCCAGACTTAGAAGAATCGTTCCTTTGGCGCGGCTGGGCACGGGTCATGTTGGGTGATACGACCTCTGCAATTGAAGACTTTGAAGCGGCCTTGGAAGTCAATAAAAATTTCACCGACGCAATTTCTGCACTAGAATACCTTGGGCAACGCTAGCCCAAGGTTTACCCTTTTCCCTCTGCACTAATTTCCCGCAACTTAAAATGAGTGTTACATGGCTTCCGTTTTTCGCGGACAGCTTGTAGTAACATGCTTAGTATGAATTCACGCTACGGTGTCGAACGGACAGTGCGCCGCTATCGACGTAGATCTACAACAAGCCTAATTTTTTTTAGTCTTCTTTTTATGGGGATGTGTGTAGGCTGTGGCTTTGTCAGCGCCTACATCTATCAGCTCCCAGCCGTTAATGAGCGTTTGTTTTGGCGCGTAGAAGTGGCGCGTGCTCGCGTTCGTGACATTGTTAGTCCGCGTGAGGCAGATATTCTGCCCACAGTCCAGCCAACGGATATCGCGCTCAACTTAGACTCGCAAGTGGCAGTTCCTACTGTGCAAATTGCATTTGAAGATGTTGCACCACAAGAAACGGCGGTTCTAGAGGCGACAGCGACGCCTTTGCCTGCTGCCAATACCCCTACACCTACAGCGACTTTACTCTCTGCGAACTTTACGCCGGTGCCAACATCGGCAGCCATCGCAACGCCTACGTTTACTCCTGAAGCAGCAGTTGCTGCGGTTGATCCAGCGCCGCAGGATATTTCATTTGAAATTCCACGCAGTGCAAGTTTGAATGGGGTGCGGCATGAGTACCAGCGTTGGAACAATTGTGGCCCAGCAACGCTTGCCATGGGGCTAAGTTATTGGGGCTGGCAAGGAAATCAGAAAGAGACAGCGGCATTTCTAAAACCAGATCAGAATGATAAAAATGTGCGCCCTGATGAATTACAGGCGTATCTCAATGAAAATGTCGGCTGGCTCAAGCATGCGTACCGCGTCGGCGGTAATTTGGACTTGCTCAAATTGCTGGTAGCGAATGGCTATCCGGTAATTGCTGAGAAAGGGTATGACGTAGACCCCGATACCGGCTGGATGGGCCACTATGTACTCGTCACTGGGTATGATGATGTCAACCAGCGTATGGTGACATTTGATTCGTTCCGGGGCCCCAACGAGCGCGTTGAATACGACAAATTTGATTATGATTGGCAGGCGTTCAACCGTTTGTTCATTGTGATGTATCCGCCAGAAGATGAAAATAAAGTTCTGACCCTGTTGGGCGATCATGCCACGCTGGAAGGTAGCTATCAGCGTGCGCTCGACACTGCACAGCGTGAGACTCTAGACGCCCCAAATAATGTGTTTGCTTGGCACAACCTAGGGACAAATTACAGTTACTTCCGCGACTATGCCGCTGCTGCTAGTAGCTTTGATCAGGCGCGTAATGTCGGAATGCCGTGGCGGATGCTTTGGTATCAGTTTGGTGTGTACCGCGCGTACTACGAGACAGGGCGAATGTACGAAGTCACTGACCTTGCTGAGATTACATTGCGCAATGCCGGTGGTGGTTTAGAGGAAAGCTATTTTTGGCGGGCGTCCGCTAATTTAGCAATTGGTGACATTGATGCGGCAATTGCAGACTATCGAAAAGCGTTGGTGCACAATCCCAATTTTGTTGAAGCAGAGTCGGCTCTCAATCAGCTTGGTGTACCCACAGACGGATAACTATGACAACATCGGTGCAGAAACCGCGTGCGGCTAGAGCTGCAGTAATTGTGATGCTAGGGTTAGCAACCTCTACGGTTGTGGGCCTTGTTCGACAACGCATTATTTCCAATCTGTTTGGTACGAGCTTTGCGCTTGACGCGTTCAATGCTGCCGATGATATTCCCTCTTTATTATTTGCAGTCTTCTCCGGTGGGGCGCTTGCGTTCGCGTTTTTACCCATCTATTCTGAGCTTCTCGCAAAAGAGGACTCAACAGATGCCAACAAGCTGTTCAGTAAAGTTGTCAATCTTGTTTTTCTAGCCCTTGCGGTAGTTGGCACCATCGTGCTGATTTTTACGCCGGCGTTTGTGCGTCTCATCTTGGGGCCAGACACAAGCTTCCCTGTTGAAACGCAAGAACTCACCGGTAGTCTCATGCGGATTTTGGTGTTCTCAACGGTTTTGTTCTCGTTGAGCGGGATGGTCACAGCGGCTCTTCATGCGCACCAACACTTTCTATTACCTGCCTTTTCGCCAGCGGCCTATAGCGTCGGAATTATTTTAGGCGCACGCTTTTTGTCGCCGACCATGGGGATTTATGGTCTCGCTTGGGGCACAGTGCTGGGCGCATTTTTGCATTTGGCGCTTCAACTTCCAGCAGTGTTCAGGTATGGCATCCGCTGGCAGCCGTTGTTAGACATCAAAGATGCTGCCGTTAGGCGTTTCCTTTATCTGATGGCGCCGCGCGTTGTGGATCTGATGCTAGCCCGCATCGCGATTGACATTATCAATACGCGTATTGGTGGTGGGCTTGGCGAAGGTCGCGTTTCAGCCCTCAATTATGGCTATCGGCTCATGAATATGCCGGAGACCATTATTGGGACTGCTATTGGGATCGTCATGCTGCCAACATTGGCGGCATATGCAGCGCAACGAGACACAGCCGCACAGCGAACCGCATTTAGTGGCGCGATTAGAGCGATTCTGACGTTAGCACTACCCGCTGCGGTCGGCCTGATTGTGCTCGGCGAGCCAATTATTCGCGTGTTGTTCTACGGCGGCGCGTTTGATGAAGTCAGTCTCCAATTGACCTACTTTGGCCTCCAGTTTTACGCACTTGTTCTCATTAGCCAGTCATTATTAGAAGTGGTTGTGCGCGC
>JAHDIM010000343.1 GCA_020630805.1 Anaerolineales bacterium | reverse complement strand
ATTTTGCCGCGGATGAACGCTGATGACGCGGAAAGGGGCGAGAAGACTCCACAACTAGTTGTGGAGTTAGCTGAGTATCACGTTTCGGTGAATGGGATGCCTGACGATTCGGATTTACTCGTCAACTTGTCCAAAACAAGCTGCTCTTTCTCGCGTGAAATGCCCGTACTTAGCGTTTGATCCGCTTTGCTTTGCCACCATGTCAGCGTATCGCGAATGGTCTCTTCTAAGGGGCGGAACGTGAGGCCTGCAGCGCGGGCTTTTTCAATGTTATAAGCGCTAAATCCAGCAAAGTCTGGGGCTGGCATCCACAGCGGCAGGTCTTGCCATGGGGCCACGTCATGGTCGGCACATTCTGTTGCACTGATCCATTGAAACGTCGCGTCGCTTTGTGCAATAGCGCGGCTGGCAGTCAAGACATCCCCAATCGAAATTGGCAAGCCCGTCACGTTGTAATTGCCAGTAAGAGACTGCTCAACAGCCTGAATAATCCAAGCGGCTTCATCGCGCACGTCCACAAATTGCATAGGATACGCCGCCGAGCCGGGCGTTAGCATCGCGCCACCTTGTGCCACGCGCACCGGCCAATAGGTAAACCGATCAGTCGGATCGTCTGGCCCCACAATTAGCCCAGAGCGCACGCTAAGCGTCTGGTCTGGCAGCGCAGCATAGGCCGCCTCTTCACACAGCACCTTGAGCGGCCCATAGGTCTCACCCGTGACGGTTTCAGTCTCAGGTCGATCGGCCAAGACCGCTGCCGCTTCAGTTTGGTTCGGTTCCGCATGACTTGCATAAACAGAAATACTCGAAACCAGCGTGTAATGCTTAGTCGTCACGGCGGCCAGTAAATCGGACACGGCACGCGGATAGTACGCACTTGAATCGATAACCGCATCCCACACCATGCCCGCTAAAGCCGATAAGTCTCCAGTTGCCCGATCGCCTTTCAGCTTGGCAAGCGTTGGAAACAACGCTTGGTTTGTCTGCCCCCGATTGAACAACGTCACATCATGGCCTCGCGCTACGGCGGCCTTCACAATGTGGCGGCCTAAAAATACGGTGCCGCCGGTTACTAAAATCTTCATAACGCCCTCACTAAATTTGCTAGCACCGCATTGGTGCTCACATCGATTCCTAAGTTGTTGCCGAGGCGCACCACCGCACCATTGATTGCTTCAATTTCTGTGACAGACCCACGGGTAACGTCTTGCAGCATTGAAGAGCGATTAGCCGCCGTTGCCGCTGCAACCGCCCGCACCTTAGCTACGGGATCAATTGCAATCGAAATCCCTTGCGCAATTGCAACATGGTAAGCCTCTAACGCAGCCTGATCCATCAAGGCGCGCGCCGAGTTTTTTTCCAACAGCGCGCCATTTTGGCAGCGCAATAGCGCCGTTAGCGCATTGATGCCACAGTTGATAATTAGCTTCTCCCAAACAGCAGACGCGAGGTCTTCGGTAAGCTTGGTCGCTAACGTTGCCGTATTGAACAACAATTGCAATTGCGTCAGCTTTGCCTGCGTTTGCGGCGTCGTGGCAAGTTGCGTCAGGCCAGCACCGGCCGCGCGCACCACCCCCGGCCCCTGCATATTCGCGCCTTGCGTGGTGATGCCTGTCACAATCTGCACCGGGCGCACCTTGACCGCCAAGGTCTCTGCATTCCCAATTCCATTTTGAAGCGTAATCACCAAGCCGTCTGGGGCCAGCACTTCCGGAATAAGCTTGGCTGCCCGCTCAGTTTGCGAGGCTTTGACCAGCACCAGCACATAATCACTAGGTGGCACGGCAACAGGATTGCTGGTTGCCACCACATTGCGGCGCACAATTTCGGTGGTGCCATCTAATAGGGTTAGGCCCGCCTGTTTGATAGTTGCTAACGCTGCCGGCCAAGACCCCAGCATGGTCACCTGCGCATATGGCGCGAGGCGCGCAGCAAATAATGAAGCTAAGGCCCCAGTGCCAATGATCGTAATTGTTGGACGTTTCACAGTTCTATTATCGCGTTAAATAAAAAAGGCTAGCAGCGTTATAACGGCGCACTAGCCTTTCAGTTCAGTCTAGGGTTAGGTTAGGATGCAATCCCAAACCAAGCGTCGGCATTGACCTTCGGCTCAACCAGTTCTAGGAACGCATTCCATTCTTCATCTTTCATAGTGAAGCTATGTTCTGGAGCGGGGAAGGCCCGGCTTTCAACTTCAGCTTTATAGCCCGCCAAGGCTTCACCAATAACAGCGTTGAGCTGTTCATACTGTTTTACAAAACGGGGCGTGAATTTATCAAAGAAACCCAGCATGTCATGGTACACCAGCACTTGCCCATCACAACCGTTACCGCCACCAATCCCAATCGTGGGGACTTGCAGCGTTTCACTAATGTATTTGGCAACACGATCCGGCACCGCCTCTAACACAATCGCGCAGCAGCCAGCATCTTGCATGGCGAGGGCGTCTTCCAAAAGTTTGGCAGCCGCAGTGGCCTTGCGCCCCTGAACCTTGAACCCACCCAACTGATTGACAGACTGCGGTGTGAGGCCAATATGCCCAACAACGGGGATGCCAGCGTTCACAATCGCGCGCGCAGTATCCACCATTTCAATGCCACCTTCTAATTTGATGGCGTCCATATTGCCTTCCGCCAACAAGCGGCCAGCATTGCGCACGGCGTCCTTCACATCCACTTGATAGGACATAAACGGCATATCGCCAACCAACATTGGCGTTTGCGCGCCACGGGCCACGGCTTTGCAATGATGTACCATGTCATCCATGGTGACAGAGAGCGTGTTGTCATAGCCCAATACCACCATGCCAAGCGAATCGCCAACGAGGATCATATCAAGCTGGGCATCTTCAACAGAGCGGGCAGATGGGTAGTCATAGGCCGTCATCATCGTGATCGGCACACCGTTGCGCTTCTTTTTACGCAAGCTTAAGACAGTAACTTTTTTGCGAGGTGCTGCATGGGTAGACATGGATTCTCCTTTGCCTCCAGCCGGAACATCCGGCGCAGAATAATGTGTTTGTTTTCAAATAATTGTCGCGTCCGGCTCTTAGCAAGATGTCGGCGCATTAACAGTTTATCAGGTAAATTATTAGAGCGGCAATAGACACCCAGGCCAACTAGGGAACCTTTTCGCCTATCCCATCGTCTTACAGATATAACACCGGATAGAGCAAACCGCTTCTATCTAAATCGGACAACCGATATACTAAACAGTACTGACAATCAATATTGAGAGGGAAATTCCTATGAATACAAAAACATTAGTTCCAATTGCATTAGTTTTACTCGTTGCACTTGCTGGTTTTATGGTTGGGCGGCAGGTGACATCTACACCAGCAGCGTCTGTTGTGCCTAGCACGAATGGAGCAGTAAACGCCAGCCCCGCACGGACCATCTCCGTGAGCGGGATTGGGGAAGCAAACGGCACCCCAGATATTGCGCAAGTGCAGGTTGGCGTTGAGATTTTTGCCAAAACAGCCGCCGAAGCTACAGGCGAAAATGAACGCTTTATCTCTGCTGTAATCGCAACCCTAGCAGATGCCGGCATTGAAGAAAAAGATCTCCAAACCACTAATTACAATATGTGGGTTGAACAAAGCTACGGCGAAAACGGCCCGACCGGCATTTCCGGTTATCGGGTGTCTAACCAAGTGAATGTACTAGTGCGTGACATTGATAAACTCGGTGAAGTGCTAGCCGCCGTTACAGATGCCGGTGCCAATAATATCTTCGGCATCAACTTCTCGGTGGAAGATCCTAGTGCGCTAATGGACGCAGCCCGCACCGATGCAATGGCCGATGCACGCAGCAAAGCGGAGCAAATTGCAGAAATGGCTGGCGTGACATTGGGTGATGTTATCTCTGTCAGCGAAGGCGGCGCGGGGGGCGGTGGTGCCCCAATGCCAATGATAGACATGATGCGCGCCGAATCTGCCATGGATGGCGGCAACGTTAGTGTCTCTGCCGGGCAGTTGGCGTACAACACAAGCGTCTCCGTTGTGTTTGCGATTGAGAATTAATGCGTACGCCGTAATCCGTAAAAGCCGCGTCGTTGAAAGCGACGCGGCCTTTTTTATTTACCCCCGCGCAATTTCAAACAGATCTGTCACGTGCACATACTGTGACCCAGAC
>JAHDIM010000037.1 GCA_020630805.1 Anaerolineales bacterium | reverse complement strand
GCATCACAAGGGCGAATCAGCATCACGTTTGGTGTGCCACGCAACCCCATCAGATGTTCAATCGGTTGGTGCGTTGGACCGTCTTCACCCAAGCCAATGCTGTCATGGGTGTAAACCAGAATTTGTTGATTGTGGCTCAAGCCAGCTAGGCGGACTGGTGGGCGCATGTAGTCATAAAAGACCAAGAAGGTTGCGGTGTAAGGGATTGTGCCGCCATGCAGCGCCATCCCGTTGCCAATTGCACCCATCGCGTGTTCGCGGACACCAAAGTGCAGGTTGCGACCGTGGTAACTGCCCTTTTGGAAGCTATCTTCACCGTTGATATGCGTCTTATTCGACGGCGCAAGATCGGCAGACCCACCAATCAATTCAGGCAAAGTTGCCGCAATCGCGTTGATCACTTTGCCAGACGCAGCGCGGGTTGCCATATCATCGCCAGTGGCAAAGACTGGGAAGGCAGCGTCTAAGTCGGCTGGTAATTCACCGGCCATCAGGCGTTCAAATTCAGCGGCTTCGGTTGGATACTTGGCTTTATAAGCGTCAAAATCGGCTTGCCATTCTGCGTAGGCTTTCTTGCCGCTACGCAGCGCGCCTTTCATGTGACGCTTGACGTTGCTTGGAATTGCAAAGCTTTCGTTCGGATCAAAGCCCAAATTTTCTTTGGTCAGGGCCAATTCTTCTGGGCCTAGTGGTGAACCGTGAACGTTGTAGCTGTCAGCCTTATTAGGTGAGCCGTGACCAATAATCGTCCGAATGGAGATGATTGAAGGTTGGTCGGTCTTGCGTTTTGCGCGGCCAATGGCACGTGAAATCGCGTTGACATCAGTACCGTCTTTGACCATCTGTGTATGCCAACCATAAGACTGGAAGCGCTTTTCTTGGTCTTCTGTGAAGGCCACATCCGTGCTACCTTCAATTGAAATGTGGTTGTCATCAAAGAGGAAAATCAGCTTCCCAAGGCCAAGGTGACCCGCAAGTGAGGCGGCTTCTGCCGTGATCCCTTCCATTAGGTCACCGTCAGTGACAATGGCAAAGGTGTAGTGATCCACAATGTCTGGGGCGTCTGCTTTATTGAAGCGGGCAGCCAAATGCGCTTCAGCCATTGCCATCCCAACGGCGTTCGCAAACCCTTGCCCTAAAGGACCAGTGGTTGCTTCAACACCTGGGGTGATGCCAACTTCAGGGTGCCCAGGCGTGTTACTGCCCCATTGGCGGAAGTCTTTCAGATCTTGCAGAGAGACATCATAGCCAGTCAAGTGCAACATGCTGTATAGCAACATGGAGCCATGACCACCGGACAAAATAAAGCGGTCGCGATTGATCCAGTTTGGTTCAACTGGATAGTGCTTGCGATGCTTTTGCCAGAGCGTGTAAGCCATTGGTGCACAACCCATTGGTAAACCAGGGTGACCACTGTTGGCAGCTTGGACACCATCGGCAGAAAGCACGCGAATGGTGTTGATTGAACGCAGTTTGATGTCTTGCTTGGCGGTTTCAGCCATTTTTATCTCCAATTGCGGTTTCGAATAATTACGATTTTGACGTGATCTCTATACAAAATAGACGTCACGGAGTTGGACACACTTACAGTGTATATCGTCGCATACTTGAATACGACGTGCCAAGGGGAATACTACCAAAGATTGTAGGAAAGTTGTTACGAGTTACGAGTCTGGTTTATCGCGCTTCATGAGATATGCGCAACTTCCAACTCAGACACGTAACCCAAAATTCTAAAAGTCAATCACGCTGGCGTCTGCGGTGCCATACCGGGTGTGATAACGCACATAGTTCGCTTCGATCTCTTCATCTGACAAGCGGTCTGGTGTGCCAATTTGCATGGCTAACCAAACCGTCTTCGCCACGTCTTCCACCATCACTGCTGCTTTGAGCGCCTTTTCGACGGTTGGGCCAATGGTAAACACACCATGGTTTTTCATCAGAATGGCTGGGGAACGGCCAATACTGCGCAGGATTTCTTCGCCAATCGCTTTACCGCCAATGGCAGCATAACCGCCCACTGGAATATCACAGCCGAACTCATCAGCAATTGCTGTCAGCACGCAAGGGATGGGTTTGTTGGCAGCCGCAAATGCCGTCGCATAGTTAGAATGCGTATGCACCATGCCATGCACATCTTCACGATTTCGATAGACCCACAAGTGCGTTGCGGTATCTGAAGACGGGCCATAGTCCCCTTCAACAACTACCCCATTCATATCCAGCACTACCATTGACTCTGGGGTCAGGTCTGGAAATTTGACACCGCTTGGCTTAATGACCATCAGGTTCGTTTCAGTGTCACGACCTGATACATTGCCACTGGTCATGGTGACTAGGTTTTCCTCTGGGAGCGCCATGTTGGCTTCCCAGACACGTTTGCGTAATTCAGGTAAGAGCATAAATATATTCAACGAGGACTGAGCCTGTCGAAGGCCGGGCTAGCTATTGCTAAACACAATGCCCGGTTTCGACAGGCTCAACCTACTTTCCTTGAGCAAAGATCAGCGTATGATGCCTGCTGCATCATCAGCATCTAAGAGCGTTTCGAGTTCAGCTGGGTTGGTAACAACCTGATCGCCATATTGACTGAGCGCCAACGCCGCCATCAGTGCGCCGTAACGCAGCCCTTTGGCGAGATCGTGTTGCAGCCAGCCGTGCAGCACGCCGCTTACCATGGCATCACCAGCGCCAATGCGATCAAGCAACTGAACTTGGCGGGCTGGCACTTGAGTGGTTGTATCAGTCGCACGTTCCCAGCCGAGAATACCGTCACTAGACAGCGATATAACAATCGCTTCGGCATTGGTCATTGGCTTGAGAAGGTCTAACACCGCTTGCGGATCGTCACTTGCGCCAAAGAGCTGTTGCGCATCGCTACGACTAAAAAACAGCACATCGATGTCGCGTAACATTGGTGCGACCATTGCTTGCGCGTCTTCAGGAGACCACAGCCGCGTGCGATAGTTCATATCAAAGCTGACTTTGACGCCTGCTGCTTTGGCTCTTTCAGTCGCAGTCAGCAAGAGCTGCGAAATTTCAGGCGACATGGGCAACGTTAGGCCTGAGATGTGCAAGAGACGCGCATCCAGCAGGTAATCCCAGTCAATGTCTGCGGCTGTCAGTTTTGTATAAGGCGTATCGGCGCGGTCGTAGTAGACCTGTGTGCTGCGTGGTGGCACGGCATATTCCACATAGTAAGTTGCCAAGCGGGCATTCTCATGCCAATTAATAGCACCTTCGTCTACGCCTGCCAGTTTCATTTCGTGCGTCACGCGCCGTCCTAGCGGTGAATTTGGCAGTGCGCTTGCCCAACTCGTTTGCCAGCCAAGACGCGCTAAGTTACAGACAACATTGAGTTCTGTGCCTGTCACATATACATCAAACTGGTTCACTGTTTCTAGGCGAGTCCCTGCTGATACACAGTAACGCAGTTGGCCTTCGCCGATGGTGACAACGTCAAATTTAGGCATACAGGTTAGTAGTTCTGGACAATTTGCTCAGCCGCTTCTAGGCGCTGCAACACCCATTCGCGGATGTTTGACACAATTTGCAACGAATCAGGTGAGTCATCGTTCCACATTTCAATCAGAATGGGGCCAGAGAAATTCATTCTAAGCAGCGTGGCAAACGCATCCACAAATGGCGTTGTCCCTTCGCCAAACGGCACACGGCGCGGTTCGCCCGGACGCGTGTCTTTGACGTGTATGCCGACATAGTGACCGCGACCAACTTCTAATTCTTGGCAAACGTCAAAGCCATGCAAGGCCAAGTTGCCAATGTCAGGATAAATTTGAAAATATGGAGAGTTGAACGTATTGACAAAGCGCATTGCATCGGTAACGGAACGCACGTCGGTGCCGTCTACATTTTCGAGACCAAGAGTGACCCCGGCTGCGCTGGCCCATTCAACTGCTTGCGCCAAGCCTGCTTCATAGCGTGCAAAGGCACCATCGACATTGTCTTCATAATACGCATAGTAGCCCGCAAGCTGAATGATGCGCACGCCGCAATCGACTGCAAAGTCAATCGCATTACGCATAATGCGCAAGCCTTCGCCCCGAATAGCCGGATCAATACTACCTAGCGCATATTTACGATGGGCGCTGAGACACATGGTTGTTATAGGCACACCAGTATCCGCAATTGCTTTACGCAACGCAGCTTTTTGAGTCGGCGTCCAATCAAGTCGAGCCCGCCGTTCCACACTTTCATCGACAGAGATTTCGACAAAATCAAAGCCAATATCTTTCGCTTTGCTGAGGCGCTCGTGCCAGTCAATATTAAATGGCAAAGCCTTTTCGTAAATGCCAATGCGATGCGCTGTCATGCCCAAGTGTCCGCCATAATCGTTTGGAATTCCGTGGCCGCAGCTAGCGGATCATCCGCCCCGCGAATCGCGCGGCCTGCGATGAAGATATAAACCGGAACGCCAGCAAATAAGGGAATGTCTTTCGGTTTTACGCCACCAGTGACAGTGACCTTGAAGCCCATTTCATGCAGCCGCCGAATGGTATCGAAATCTTTTTCGCCCCACGTCAACGTGCCTTGGGCTTCCAGATCGCGACTGCGCTTGAAAATGACTTGCTGAACGCCCATATCTGCCCATTTTTGCGCCATGTCCCACGTCCAGCCGTCACTCAGTTCAATTTGCATATCGCCCCCGCGCGCTTGTGCTTCAGCTAGCACCACTTCAAATGAGCTCGGGGCCGCACCACTCACAACGCTGACCCAGTCCGCATTGGCATCGAAGCACATTTTGGAAATGATGCTACCGGCTTCGGCTATGCGAACATCGGCTAAGACAATTTTGTCTGGAAACAAACTCTTTATTGCCCGAACGGCATGCATGCCTTCTGATAGGCACAGAATGGTGCCCACCTCAATGACATCAATTTGCGCCGCAGCTTTTTGCAGCGGCCCCAATGCAGACGGTAAGTCATACGTATCAAGAGCAATTTGGAGTAATGGTTTTTGCATAATTAGCCTTTTACAGCCCCAGCAGTCATCCCTTGGATGATTTGGCGAGCTGAGAAGAATGTTAGTAATAACGGCGGTAGCAAAATCAGGGTGCCCATCGCCATGATGAGGCCCCACTGCACGCCCGCCTGATCAATAAACAAGGTTGTTTTCACTGGCAGTGTATAGGTCCGGCGCGAGGTCAAAATAAGCCCTAAGATCATTTCATTCCACGCAATGCGGAAGGTGAAGATCGCAGCAACGGCATAGCCACCGCGCATGAGCGGTGAAATAATTTGCCGGAACACTTGGAACGGTGTCGCCCCATCGACAATGGCGGCCTCTTCCAATTCCATTGGAATCTGTTGAATAAAGCCCACTAAGAGCCAAATCACAAACGGCAAGTTGAGTGCGGTGTAGAACAAAATCAAACCCAAGCGTCCATCAGTAAGCCCATCGGCAAAAATCTGACAGGTTGCGTCTAGTAAATCGCCTTGCGCAGTACACAGAGCAGAATTATTGACCCACTCCACATAGCGCATGTGCCACGGAGCGTCTACCCAAAGGGTTTCCCATTGCCGCCATAAGCCAAAAATTGGCACGGTAAGCACAACTGGTGGCACCATCCGGACGAGCAGCGTCGCATTTGACATAACGCCCCGTCCAAAGAATTTCATTCGCGCAATTGCATATGCCGCCCAACTCGACACGAACAACGTGAGCACTGTTGAAACAAGCCCCACATACGTTGAGCTAATTAGATGCCGCACGAAATTATGATTTTGCAAAATTTCAGTGTAGTTATTAATCGTTGGTTCAAACCACCACACGGGGCTTTTGGACATCACCACCACTTGGCGTTTAAAAGAAGTCAAAATAATGACGTAAATTGGTAGCAAAATGGCAATTGACAAGAGGATGAGCAAGCCATAATGCCCAATTTTCTGCCACGGAATGCGGCGCTGTTCGGTTGGTTTCGTTAGCGTAGTCATTAGTGGCTCCCTTCTTGACGCGTTGGGTTGTTGTAGATGAGCACAAAAATACTCAAAATAAACGTGATCCCAATCAACACCATCGAAATGGTCGAGGCATAGCCTAAGTTTTGTGCTGCAAATGCAGTTTTATATATTTTTACGGAAAGCACCTCCGTCGCCTGTGCTGGACCACCAAAGGTCATGACAAACAACACTTCCAGTGCGCGGAAGACGTCGACCAAACGCAACAGCAAGGTCACGATGATGAGGTTACGGATCATTGGTAGTTTGACGCGCGTCGTCATTTGCCACCAGTTGGCACCATCAATGTAAGCAGCATTCACAATGTCTGCTGGAACAGCCTGTAAACCGGCCAAAATAATGATGAAAATAAACGGTGTCCATTGCCAAATATCAACCACAATGGCAGCTCTTAGAGCCGTGTCAATATTGGCAAGGTATGCAGACTTAACAAAGCCAAAGTTTTGTAAAAACGGAATTAATTCCCCTATTTTCCCGATGTAATACGGAATAATCCCTGTGCGACCATCCAGCATATAGCGCCAGATAAGTCCGACGATGATGGGTGAAATCATCAGTGGCAAAATGAAGATTGTGCGAAAAATAGAGGCACCGCGAATTGGCTTTTCAAGCGCTAGCGCTAGTCCAATCCCAGCGATCATTTCAAGCACGGTTGTCCAAAAGGTATAGCGTAGTGTCACCCCAATGGACTTCCGAACGGTTTCATCTTGCAACAGTCGAGTGTAGTTTTCTAACCCGAGAAATTCTGCTGTATCCCAGGGAGTGCCCATATCCCATGAGAAAAAGCTGAGGTAGAGCGCATTGCCTACCGGAATAATAAGCCCCACAACTAAGACAATGGCAGCCGGAAGTATGAATAAATACGGCACCCAAGATTGCTTTTGTATTGACATCGTATTGCCTCGTTTGCGTTTAGTGTGTTCTTGCAGGCAGGTCTAGCAGAAACAGCCAAACCTGCCTAAAGAGGAGAAGTACAGAATAAATTGGCCGCCACAATTGCGACGGCCAACTATCACATTACATTAGCGGTCGTTCCAACCATAGTAGCCTTCGCGTTCCATGACTGCTTCAGTTTGTTCTTTGGCAGTCGCGAGTGCTTCTTCAGCAGAGACTTGACCGTTCAAATAGGCCCCCAATTGTTCGCCCATAATTTGCGCGTTGATTTCGCCCCATTCTGGAATGAGTGGTCGCCAGTTTTCGTTTGCACATTCCAACTGTTCGAGAATGACTTCGAATTCTGGATACAGCGCTTGGAAGTCTGGATCTGCATAAGTTGACATACGCACTGGGTCACCACCAGCTTCAACCATCATGCGGTCCGCTTTTTTGCTGGTCATCCATTGCAAGAACAAGAACGCGGCTTCTTTCTTAGTGGAGTTTTCAGAGATCCCCATTGCAAACCCACCGGTTTCAGACCCACAGATGCCATCAGGCCCTACAGGATGCAGTGCATACCCAACGTTCCCATCAATCAAGCTTTGGTCTGGGTCACGGCTCATCGCCGCAACTTTCAGTGCGTCCAAGTACATGGCAGAGTCGCCTTGCAAGAAGGCATTCGCTTGATCACCAAAGCCCCAGTTCAACACACCGTCTGGTGAATTAGCCACAATTGCACCGAGTGCTTCTGTTGCTGCCAAGGCTTCTGGCGTATCGAGCGCCACGCTCCAGTCATCGTTGAAGATGTCCGCTCCGTACGGGCTGGCATGTAGCAACCAAGCATGCGTTGCGTTCCCACCCGTTTGACCACGGCTGGTCATCCCGCTCATGTCTGGGACATTTTCTGTGATGAATGCTGCGGTTTCGAGCATTTCAGCATAAGTAGTTGGCACTTCTAGACCGTATTCTTCAAAGATATCTTGGCGATACATCAAAATACTAGTCTCTGCCCCAAACGGCACCCCGTACAAGCCAGCGCCCGTCCCGGACAGGTAACCACGGCTACCGCCAGCAGTTGACCCTGAGTTGACATATGCCGTAATCAAATCATCTGGATCATAAGTGCGGTCCACCAAGTCTGCACGGGTAAACAATTGACCCAAGTCAGCCAAGTAGCCTTTGTTGACGTAATCGGTCTTGTTGAAGATTACCCAAGCGACCACGTCGTATTCGCCCGGCCCTTCATTACTAAGTTCAAGGACTTGCTTGTCGCGCATCGCTTGGTATTCGATGTAATCAAGCTCAACGTTGATGCCAGTTTCTGCTGTAAATTCTTCGACAACGCTTTGCGCTTTGTTGAATGTAGACAGCGATGGCCAGCTGACGACAATGGTTTCACCTGCATATGGCGCATAGCGTTCTTCATCGGTGAGGTAGTACCCTTCACGCTCCATGACTTCTTCAATTTGCGTTTGGGCAGTTGCCAGCGCTTCTTCCGCAGTCACTTGGCCGTTTAGGTAAGCCCCAAGCTGTTCACCCATAATTTGCGCGTTGATTTCGCCCCATTCTGGGATGAGTGGACGCCAGTTTTCGTTGGCACATTCCAATTGTTCCAAAATGACTTCATATTCTGGGTACAGTGCTTGGAAATCTGGGTTAGCATAGGTCGACATCCGAACCGGATCACCACCAGCTTCAACCATTTTCGCGTCACCTTCTTGACTGGTCATATATTGCAAGAACAGGAACGCAGCTTCTTTCTTAGTGGAGTTTTCTGGGATACCCATTGCAAACCCACCCGTTTCAGACCCACAAGTACCATCTGGACCCACTGGATGCAGCGCATACCCAACGTTACCGTCGATCAGGCTTTGGTCTGGGTCACGGCTCATGGCAGCAACTTTCAACGCATCCAAGTACATGGCTGCGTCACCTTGCAAGAAGGCGTTTGCTTGATCACCAAAGCCCCAGTTCAAGACCCCTTCCGGTGAATTGGCAACAATTGTGCCTAATGCTTCGGTGGCTGCCAATGCTTGTGGTGTGTCCAGCGCCACGCTCCAGTCATCATTGAAGATGTCTGCACCATAAGGGCTAGCGTGCAACAACCAAGCGTGGGTTGCGTTACCGCCAGTTTGCCCACGGCTGGTCATCCCGGTCATGTCTGGGACATTTTCGGTAATGAATGCTGCAGTTTCGAGCATTTCATCGTATGTCGTAGGCACTTCAAGACCGTATTCATCAAAGATGTCTTGGCGATACATCAAAATACTAGTTTCGGCCCCAAATGGAACACCATACATGGCAGCGGTTGGACCAGACAAGTAACCCCGACGCCCACCCGCCATTGAACCAGAGTTCACGTAAGCTTGGATAAGGTCATCTCGGTCATAGTTAGGGTCGGTAATGGCAGCGTTGGTGAACATCTTTGACAAGTCAGTTAGGTACCCCTTGTTGACAAAGTCGGTCTTGTTGAAGATTACCCAAGCGACCACATCATATTCGCCAGCGCCTTCTTTACTAAGTTCAAGAACTTGCTTGTCGCGCATGGCTTGATATTCAATGTAGTCCAATTCGACATTGATGCCCGTTGCAGCACTAAATTCTTCTACAACGCTACGTGCTTTATTGAAAGTAGACAGTGATGGCCAGCTGACAACAATTGTTTCACCTGACAGGCCATTCGCTTCTGCAACTGCAGCATAAGTTGCCAAGGTTGAAGGACCACCATGGGTCATTTCATCCATCGCATCTTCTTCAGCCATTTCTTCTGAGTCTTCAGTCATTTCTTCCGACTCTTCTGTTGTAGACTCTTCTTCAGCGGCGTTTTCAGCAGCCCCTTCTTCGGCTTCTGCAGCTTCCGCTTCCACCTCGGCAGCAGGTTCTTCTTCAACTTTATCTGCTGTCGAGGTGTCTTCTTCACTTTGCTCTGCAGCGGCAGGTTCTTCTGCTGGTGCTTCAGCAGCACCACCGCCACAGGCTACTAATCCCATTGTTAGGACCAACATTAGCGAGAGTAATACTCGCTTATCTAGAACTTTTAATAACATGAATCTTTTCCTCCATTGATGTTATTAGTACTGTGTCTGTCGTTCGAATGCTATTGTTCAAAAGTACGGCAGCCTGCCCTTCTTCTATAACAAAGCTGTAAATGGCAAGTCATGCTCGCCAACAAATGCATCTTCAAAGCCACGTGGGTGGTTATATATGATCTTGTCCTTATCTGTTGGCCAGACGTATTTACCGCCGACCTGCCAAATAAATGGACTGAACTGATATTGCAAGCGATCTTTCCGCATTTTCCACAACATAATAATTTCGTTCGGATCGGCTTGGAAGTTCGTCCAGATATCATGGTGAACAGGAATGACAACTTTGGCATGAAGACACTCTGCCATTTTGAGCAGGTCTATGGAAGTCATTTTGTCTGTCATGCCACGCGGGTTTTCACCGAAGGACCCTAAGGCGACATCTATATGATGGTCATTGCCATGTTTGGCGTAGTAATTGGAATAATGCGAATCGCCGCTGTGATAGAGGTTGCCACCAGGCGTCTTAACAAGGTAATTAACTGCTTTCCGATCCATGTCTTGGACAGGCTTATCGCGCAATACAATGTCAGGTTGGTCTGGAGGAGCCGTTACCAGCTCGGTGCGATCAAATGACTCCAAGACAACAATCTCGGTATCGCCAATGTTCAAGACATCGCCAGGCCGGACAGTAATACAGCGTTCTTCTGGCACGCCCCAACTCTTCCAAAGCCATGTACAGGTTTCAGGGCCAATAAAGGGGACATCATCTGCGCAGTTTTGCAGAACAGCCGCCGCAACATAAGGGTCAATGTGATCGCCATGGTCATGGGTTGCAATGAGCGCGCTCAGCTCTTTGATTGCAAACGGATCAATTGGCACGATGGCATTACGCAAATTTGGTTGTAAGGCTTCAACCCCAATGGCGCGAATATGTTGATGGCCCTTGCGCATGAGCTTGTTTGCTTTTGTGCGCTTCCCGCTCTTGACCCACAGATCAAAACACAGATTTGTATTACCCTCTGTCTTGAGCCAAATGCCAACACAGCCCAACCACCACATTGCAAAAGTGCCAGGTTCTACGACTTCCTGCTCAATCTCTTCATTAAGCCAAGTGCCCCATTCTGGAAATTGGCTAAGCAGCCATGACTCGCGTGAGATGTCATTTACGTTCATTGCAATCGTGGTCTCCTGTCTCTGTAATTTGCTCGATTGTGTTTCTGTATATCTAGCGAAATTGTGTGTTCATGTGACGCGCTAGAGAATTTGTGCAGAGATATTACCACCTGGAATCAAAAATTTGACCAATTCTCAAAGGATATGAGAATATGTGCAGATATGTGCTAATATTTGGGCTACCGAAAGAAACAAATGGCCAAGAACTGCACATATTCTCAAGATGAAGAGACAAGAAGACCTAATTATTGAAGCTGCGCGCTTATATTACGAACACAACTTAACGCAGACACAAATTGGCAGGAAGCTAAACACATCCAGATCAACTGTTTCAAGACTGCTACAACAAGCGCGTGATACCGGCATCGTTCAAATAAAAATTGAATACCCGTGGCGGCGGAATACAGAACTTGAACATACCCTCATGAGTCGTTATCGGGTGCGGGAAGTGCGCGTTTTGGAAAGTCTAGGTAGGAGCTCAGAAAGCATTTTTGATGGGTTGGGGAAACTCGCGGCAGAATATTTAGATTCCTTTGTTCGTAATGATATGGTGCTGGGTGTTTCCTACGGCAGATCAATTGCGGCAACAATCAGAAATTTACAGCCTGCCCGCCCCGTTCGGATGGAAACTGTTCAAATTCTTGGCGCACTAGGGTCAGGGAATCCGCTTATTGAGGGGCCAGACCTCGTTCGTGAGATGGCGTCGAAGTATGGCGCGTCATATCGCTATCTGCATACGCCAATGATTGTGGAAAGTGAGCAAACCTGCGAGCTCTTAATGAATGAGCCGTACGTCAAAGACACACTAGAAGTAGGCCGCAATGCAGACGCAGTCATTCTTGGCATTGGTGCGCACTATGCAAAAGAATCTGGAATGATCTGGACCGGCTATGTCGCAAAGAAAGACCTTTCTTTTCTACAAAGTCGTGGCGCGATTGGGCATATGTGTGCCCAACACTTTGACGCTAACGGTAACGTCTTAGACCTAGAGCTAAATCGACGCGTCATTAGCATCGGCATTGAGGCCCTGCATAATATTGAGACCGTTATTGCCATTGCAGGTACAAAAGAAAAGGCGCTCGCAATACACGGCGCCTTGAAAGGTAGATATATTGATGTATTGATTGTGGACGACGGTGCCGCCCGCGAAGTGCTAAAACTCGCCTAGTTCAAAGACCCCAGCCGCCCAAGCTAGTCCAGCGCCAAAACTGGCAAACGCCAACTTCTGACCCGGCTTGATGCGTCCGTCTTCATATGCTTGGCACATGGCTAGCGGGATACTCGCAGCACTGGTGTTGCCAAACCCTTGCACATTGGTGACCACTTTTTCAGGTGGCAACTTAGCTTTACCGGCTGCATATTCAATAATGCGCAAATTCGCTTGATGCGGCACAAAGTAGTCAATGTCTTCAAATGTTAGTCCGGCGTCTGCAACAACATTGTTCAAACTGCTCACCATCGTTCGGGTTGCAAATTTGAAGACCTCGCGGCCATTCATATAAACATACCAATCATCCCGATTGGTCATATTTTCTTCACGCGGTGGTAATTGCGTGCCGCCGCCACGGAGAATTAGATGATCCCCACCGCTACCGTCTGACCCGAGCTCATGCGAAAGCAGTCCACACGGCTTATCCGTCGCTTGTAAGAGCACCGCCCCAGCTGCATCGCCAAACAAGACACACGTTGAGCGGTCGGTGTAGTCCATGAAGCGTGAGACTAATTCAGCCCCCACGACAAGGACGTTCTTCGCCATCCCACTTTGGATCATGGCCGACCCTTGCACCAATCCGTATACCCAACCGGGGCAGCCCGCCGTCAGGGTGTAAGCGCCAACATTGGTCGCGCCCAGTTTGTCTTGCACCAAGCTAGACACTGGCGGTACCAACATGTCTGGGCTATTGGTGCAAACAATAATGAGATCTAGATCTTCGGCAGCAACGCCGGCCATCTCAAGTGCTTGTTGACCCGCCCAAGCTGCATAGTCGCTACATTGTTCGTTCTCGCTTGAGACGCGACGCTCCCGAATTCCACTGCGAGAGACAATCCATTCATCGGTGGTGTCTACCATTTTTTCAAGGTCAGCATTGGTCAATACATTTTCGGGTTCGTATTTTCCAAAACCAACGATATTTGCATATTGTTGCGACATAATTTCTTTCCAAATCCTCTTATCAAGTGATGCGTTTGTCCAGCCAGCTTACAAGAATCAGAGCAGCTTTATTTTAGTTTGACAGTGCAAGGGCGCACCAACTATACTCGCACGCAGCACTAAGTAAAGAAACCACATAATCAAGGATGAGTTACGCATGGCAATTACTTATAAATTCCATGGGCATGCCACGCACGAATTAAACGTCAATGGCACTGTTATTCTGATTGATCCATTCTTTTCAGGAAACCCTGCAGCGACAATTAGCGCCGAAGATGTGAACCCAGATTACATTCTGGTGTCTCATGGTCATGGGGATCACGTTGGCGATACTGTCGCACTCGCCAAGCGCACTGGTGCAAAAGTGATTGCCAACTTTGAAATTGCAGAAGGTTGGCTGATGCAAAAACAAGGCGTTGACAATGTGCATCCGCAGCATATTGGAGGTGGTTTCAATCATCCATTTGGCTATGTCAAGATGACGAACGCCCTGCACGGCTCGCAATTACCAGATGGCACTGAAGGTGGCAACCCAGTCGGGTTCTTGCTTGAAATTGAAGGCAAACGCCTCTACTTTGCATGTGACACAGGCTTATTTAGTGACATGGCGCTCATTGGCGAAGGTGGTCTAGATCTCGCTGTGCTTCCGATTGGTGACAACTTCACCATGGGGCCAGCAGACGCAAAGATTGCAGTGGAACGGTTTTTGAAACCAAAGATTGTTGTCCCCGTCCACTACAACACGTGGCCGCCCATCGCGCAGGACGCCGAAGCATTCAAAGTCGCTGTCGAAAGCGCAACGGACAGTAAAGTTGTCGTCATGACAGCTGGAGATTCGATCTCAATATAGGTTTTTTTCGCAAACTGGGCATCGGTAGTTTTACGCCAGTTTGTCTTTATTGGCATTAGTGAGGAGTTATCCAATGAAGAAATTTATTCCAATTCTGCTAGCAAGTATGTTAGCAATTGTGGGAGCCCTAACGCTCACCCGATCCACAACTGCACAAGTTGGCGGTTCAGGGACAGTCGTGTTTACAGATATCTGTTTAGATTACTATTACATTGCACGGCACCGGGGAACTGGTGAAGAAGTTAGCGGTAATGTCTGGCCAGTGATGGCCGACGGCACAATGGGTGAAGTCGCACGCACTGTGTCTGCTGGCCGCTGGGATTACGAACTGTATCGTCAAGATGGTCTCGTAGAACGCGGCGATTTTGTGCTTGGGAATGGCCAAACGGTCAACATCTGGTCTAGCCAACACAACTGCCCAGTCGCACGCAGTGGAAATCTAACCGTCGCAAGCTCAGTCTTGAATGGCGCGGCTGAAGTCGCGGCCAATCCAAGCCGGACTTACACCATTGTGCAAGGTGACACAATTGAGTCAATTGCACTCAAACTCGGTGTTGAAGTTCGCATCTTGCTAATTCACAACCCGTGGTTGGTTATCCCAATGACTTTGGTGCCCGGCGATACTGTCAACGTTCCTAACCAGACAGATATTGCGGTTAGCGCTGCACAACAAGCCGTTGCCGCAGGCGCGGGTGCAGGTGCCGGAGCGGGCGCTGTCGCCGCTGTTGCTCCAGCGCAAGCTGCTGCCCCAGCAGGCCCAAGCTCACTACAAGCAGTTGGTAGCGCAAGCGGTGGTGGTCAAATTGCCATTCGTAACAATGCTGGCTCCGGTGAATGTGGTCAAGGCTCTATCAATGGACAATTCCAAGAAGTACTAACGCGCTTATCTGGCACCTTACGTTACGATGACATCCGTCTGTATGAAGTTGGCACTGACATCAACGGTGATATTTGTGTCACGATCTCAACGCGCTTCTTCGGTGGCAATGGCCAATACACATTGTTTGTAAACGGCACGCAAGTTGCTTACCGTGGCCCACACCTTGAGTCACGCTTAGACGGCGAATATGGCTTTATGCGCTTCGACTTGATTTCTGAATGTAATCAAACCATCAGCTTTACGCTTGAATTGGTCTCGGGTGACGGCCAACGCATTTCACAAGTCTTCAGCACCTTTGTGCCATGTCCTGGTTCGGCTGACGCAAACGCACTCACACAAGCCATTGTGGATGAAGCCGCAGCCGCCGCAGCGGCAGCAGCGGCATTGATTTCAGTGCCAACTGGCCCAAGCGCTTTACAAGCTGTTGGCAACTCGTCAAATGGCAGCACCATGTATGTGCGCAATAATGCACGCTCTGGTGAGTGTGGCACGGCATCACGCGCTGGTATCTTCCAAGACGTAGTTAATCGACTACAAGGTATTATCCGCTTAGAGAGCTTGGCAGTGAAATCGGTCGCAATTGATAGCAATCAAGAAAACTGTGTCACCTTCGGTGCTGTGGTGTTTGGTGGTAGCAGTAGCTACACCTTCTTCATCAACGGCGTGCAAGTGGGGCATCGTGGGCCAAACCTAATCTCTCGCGCAGACGGCGACTATGGTGCCTTTGAGTTTGACTTGGTTGCAGAATGTAACCAACAACTGACCTTTACCTTGACTATTCAATCTGGTGACGGACAAACCATTACACACACGTTCAATGAGTTTGTGAGTTGTACAACGCAAGCTGTAGCACCTGCTCCGGTCACCTTTGTGCCAACGCCAGCTGCAGCCGCACCGGTTGCATCGCAGGCATCACAAACGGTGGTTGGCGCTGGTAGTGGCGGCGGTCAAATTGTCGTCATCGACAATGCTGCTGCTGGTGAATGTGGGGCTGGGTTCAACTCCGGAGAGGTGGTACCAAAAGTGTCTGGTGGCATGCGGGTTGAAGAAATTACGCTGCGCGAAGTTGCGCACTTCCGCCGCACACAAGTCTGTGTCACGTTTGACTTGTTATTCTTTGGCGGCCAAGGTCCTCACAGCATCTTTGTAAATGGCACACCAATTGACCACCGTGGTCCGCACTTGGTATCTCGCCTAGACGGTGAATTTGGCTACCTCGCTTACGATCTGATCGTAGACTGTAACCAAACCTATGATATGAATGTCACACTCGGCTCTTCTGACGCACAAACTGCGCAAGGTAGATTTAGTCAGTTTATTCCGTGCCCATAGCGGAATAACAGCGCTTGAACAAATAAAAAGAGGTCGCAACGGTTTTGTTGCGACCTCTTTTGTTTAAGCGGCAATAGAAAGAGTAGGCTGAGCCTGTCGAAGGCGGGCGTGATAATACTTGCTACTCGGCTAGCGGCAAGTTCAGCCTACCCAACGAATTCGCATAATGTAGTCAACAGCGTTACCCTTTAGAAACAAATCCCTAGATAGTCTGTCCCGAACGGCTGTAATTCAGCGTCTTCTAGTCCTTGTTTTTCCAAAATCCAAATCGCAATTGGATGGTCAGCATGACGTGTAAACATACACTCAGGCTGATCAATCTCCAAGGTAGCCTTCCACCAGTCATAGTCTGACTCCAACCACATCGAGCCGACAGGATCAATAATGCTAGACCCAACATTCAGGCCAGCTACAAAGTAGTTGTGTCCCCCACCGGATTCAATAAATAGCGTTGGCCTATTCCGCGTAAAGGCTGCAATATCCGTCAGATCAGCAACATACTCGTAGCCACCCATTGTTGGCATGATGCGTTCGTATTCATCAAGGTCCAAACTAATGCGCTGGGCAACAGTGCGTTCAGATAAACCCAGCGTTTGGTTGATCTCACGCAATTCAGTCATATGAGCCAACTTGTCCTGTACAAGCGCAGCCGACCTTACAAAATTAGATTGATTGCGTAAAAGCCCTGCAAGTTCGCCATATTGGGTAACCCCGCCGTACATAAGCGGCACACAGAAGAACAACAGCACAGCAAGAACACTCTTGACATTCAGCGATACTAAGCGATAGAAACAAAAAAGCACACAATAAAAGAATGGCGCAAGCAAATAAGATGGCGCACTCAAGTGACCCAGGTCTGCGCGGATCATAGTCAAAAAGTGTAAGGAAAAGGCACCTGCAAAAATGCCAAGAAAGATCTTGTGAAACTTCAAATTCTGATCTTTTGAGACGTCTGTCGCAGTGAAGGTCAGGAGCAAGGCCATGAGCGGAAACGCCACATAGTTAAAGCGATAAAAGTTCGCCGCCCATACACTTCGAAGTGGATGGCTGGCTGTCATGCCTTCGGTAATCAGACGTGAGTGATAGCCCATCAGATATAAGGCTTCCGGCACGTTACCGATGCCAACCGTCATTGCCACTGCGCCCAAATACACGACAAGATTGACAACAAAGAACACGCCACTCAGCAATACTGCTTCAGAGAACGACAAGAACTTGGTTCCAGTTGCGTATCCAACAATCACTGCCACCACAATAAAGGTCGCGACGAGGCTTTCTTGGCTTAAGTAGCTAAATACGCCAGCTAAGACGGCTGGAAATACAATCCATAACAACCGTTTTTTAGACTGCATAAACAGCACTTCAGCAAACAGCATGGCATTAATGGCAATCCCGGCCCAGCGTGTAAACCATGCCCAGCCAGGCAAGTCATAATATTTCATTGGCGACGGCACCAAAACATACGTAAACAAGGAAGCTACCCCAATGACAGGACCGGTAAACCAAAACAAAAAGCCGAAAAACACTGAGATCGTGATTGCGTTAACAATGTCTTGCGCCACAAAGGCGCCAGCATAGCTAAACTCCCAATACTTCATCAGCCGATACAAAATCAGTTGATTCCCTAACCCATACTGGGTATGAGCTTCCACCACGGGAATGCGGCCTTGGTCTATCGCTGCGATTTGCCCTAGCAACACATTGAGGTGGAACTCGGGGAGCATCGTATTTAGGAATATCTCAGCCCCGAAATACCCTGCGCCCAAGATTAAGCCAACAAACGCCCACATCAATCTGATGGATGTTTTTTCTGGAAAGACAATCTGCCATAGGCTGTCAAATTGACTGACTTGATTTGTAACAGATCTTGCGGTTTTACCTTGCGTGGGTGCAAAGCTGCCTGCCCAAAACCGAATAAGCACAATCGATATTGTGAGCAATAGAAAGCCAAAGTAGTAATAGCGCTTTTCAACTTCTGGCGGCCACCGAAGGATCGTCTCGTTATTGGCAATGAACGAAGGTGGCAATATCGCGAGACGCGTAAAGAGGAAGACAAAAATCGGCAGAGATAGCCAGATCAGCACTAAGCTGACAGGCGTTAGCGTTAGTTCTAACCACTGCCAGCGCAAGTTAGTCGCACTCGTCTGGAAAACCCAATAGGCAATTGCCAATGCGTAAATGAGATAGAGCCCACCAAAGACAAGTTGGTATGACCCGACCGATTGGAAAAGAAAACCAATCGCAAACGTAAGGATGCAAAATCCGCCGCCAGCAATCGTGGCACTGCGAGGCAGATTTTTTGCAGAATTAGAAAGCATAAATCACAAATGAGACATTCAAGTCGAAGCTTTTGTTCCCTTTGTTTCAATTGAGACGGAAACGTGAGCGCCCGAATGATAGCGTGAAATTATACGATTACACCCTGATTATGAAAGTTCGTGCAGTTTGCCTACAGTATTCGTCAATTCACAGGTCACTAAACGGACGCAGTGTTGGTGCCTGCCAAACATGCCGCGCTGCAACTGAAAACACACGATCACGTTCGTAGAACTCCAATAATAAAGCTTGATCCATCAACTTACTGTCTGCCAGCAACACGACTAGCGCATAAAAGTCTGTCGTCGTATGGCGTTTGAGGAAGGAATCTAACGCGTATAGATAAAAGATAGTGATGGTCTCATGGTAACCACCGCTATCGGTGTTCGGCGTGCCTACCGCGATGTTATACGACTTGATGCCGTCTCGCATCACTGGAATGCTTGCATCTAAGCCGTGGTGCAAAACCGCGTGCAGGCCAACAATTAGGTGTGCTTTATGTGTCCAGTCTGCTTTAGGCAAAGTATGGTTATGAAAGCCACCGACTAGCGCATCAATCTCGATGTTGTTCATTTTTCAGTCTCCAATTACTATTGCTTTCAGAATACGAAATTGCCAGCTCCATGCACAGACAAGATCTAAAGCCGTTCAACTTATAGACTTTAGAGTCTAATGACTTACAGGCCAACAACTTTGCAACCTAAGCTAGACCAGACCGATCTTCAAATTCTCAAATTGCTCATGGAGAATGCCCGCATTTCTTATGCTGAGTTGGGACGCCAAGTGGGATTGTCTTTACCAGCGGCGTCAGAACGTGTGCGACGCATGGAAGATGCCGGTCTCATTCGTGGATATCAGGCTAACATCAACTTGAAGGCACTTGGCTACACCATAACTGTCTTCATTGAACTCACAATTCCGCCAGATCGATATGCAATCGTCAAACAAAAGATTGCCGCTATACCAGAAATTATTGAGGCCCATCATGTCGCTGGCGATCTTTCGATGATGCTGAAACTGCATCTGTCAGAAATGGAAGCGCTGGAACCAATTTTGGCGCAGTTAACGCCGCCAGGTCGCTCTAAAAGTATTGTGGTTTTATCTACAACTGTAGTCAAAAACGGTTCAGATTTTCTAGACACGCTCGCATGACTTGGCGCACGACCTTATCTGCAATTGTGGCAGATGCCAGCATAACTCAGGTATTACTAATTGATGGCAAGCTCCCAACCGTCACTGGAGAAATCTTTGCAGCGCAGTATGGCAAGATGGCAACTGCCTTAGAACAAGTCATTGGCGTCAAACCAATCATTTTGCGCCTACTCAACTACAACATTGATCGTGAAACCCGAGAAATAACAATTGCAGTGCACGGCGCATTGACGTCAACACAGGCTCATCAACTTGATCAACTGCATCCGATTGAGGCGCTAGCTGGCACTATTACAAGCACGGCATTCCTAAACGCCGCAGTGGCGCAATTCAAGCGCCTAATCAAAACAGATAGCAATGAAGCTCCATGGACGATCCCTAGTTGGTATCACGCCGCATTTACGTGGATTGAAACATCACTCGAAAACGCTGGATATACGCTGACTGGCCCAATCCAGCAGTTCAAAATTTGGGGTGTTGGCTGCGTCATGCATGTGGAAACCGATAAAGGCAAAGTCTGGTTCAAAGCCTGTCGCACACTACCACTGTTTGCAAACGAAGCCGAGATCACGGCTAAACTCGCTACCGCATTTCCAAACGACATCCCCGCGCCAATCGCCATCGATGTCGACCGTAATTGGCTCCTCACCCCGCACGTTGGCAATAGCCTAAACACACCACCAACGCCAACAGCCAATGGTGATGCCTACCTTCAACTGGCGCGCCTCCAAAAGCAGACAATTGGACGGACAGCTGAATTCGAGGCGATGGGTTGTTTGAACCGTAGGTTAGATTGGCTGCAAGCCCAATTTGTGCCTTTACTGAATCGCATTGAACACAATCATCCAGATCTTAGCGACCTAGTCTTGGCTGCACGCAAGCAACTGCCAAATTGGAAGTTGCGTCTTCAACGCATGCAAGCATTGCCATTTCCAGACACCTTGATCCATGGTGATTTTCACGTCGGGAATGTGTTCGGTAACCAGTCTCCATTTAGCATGCTCGACTGGAGTGATGCATCTATTTCGCATCCGCTGATTGATTTACAAGCAATCCTCTATTTTGCTGAGGAAAAAGAATGGGCAGACTTTCTTGCTCCTTGGTTTGCAGAATGGGGGATTGACAATTGGTTACCGATTGTGAAGCTGGCGCGGCCCATTATTGGGTTGTTTCACTTATTGTCATTTGAGCAAATCTTAGCGAATGTCGCACCGAACGAAGCCAGCCTCTATGTTGATGACATCCAATGGTATCTTGAAAAAATCACCCTTGACGATTTCAAAGATTGACGTAAAATCTTGCCGATGTTTGCGCGTTACCGTCAATTCCACCACGTTATTGCTACCAAACACATTTATATTTTTGAATTCTAAGAGCCGTTGAGGCTCTTTTTTTTTGCCTGTTTGCTGAATCCACGAATAGCACGAATGAACACCAATGTGAATTTCGCACAGCACTCAGAAGAATCCAATTCGTGCTTATTCGTGTCATTCGTGGACTCTAAACTATATGACCATTATCAAACTTCCTGGATTAGTCGACCCTCACGTCCATCTTCGCGAACCTGGTGCTACCCACAAAGAAGACTGGGACACAGGCACGCAAGCCGCGCTGGCCGGTGGCATTACCACCGTCTTGGCGATGCCCAATACCGCCCCACCAATCGTGGATGCTGACGCGCTCAAGCTCACGTTGGATGCCGCCGCTGAAAAATGCCGCTGTGACTATGGCATTTATCTGGGAGCCACCAAAGAAAACGTGCAAAGTGGCCTCGAACTGACCGACCGCGTCGCTGGCATGAAAATGTACCTCGATGATACCTACGGCACACTAGAAATTGACTGGCGCGACCTAACCACGCTGAACGCGCACATGGCAGCTTGGCCTAAAGATATGCCGCTCGTCTGCCATGCGGAAGAACGCACCACTGCCGCCGCGATCATGACTGCATTCGTCAATGACCGCGCGGTGCATATTGCACACGTCAGCCGTAAATCTGAAATTGATATTATTCGGGCGGCAAAAGAGAAAGGCATCAAGGTCACTTGTGAAGTGGGGCCACACCACCTGTTTATGTGCGAAGATGATTTTGAGTGGCTGGCCCCCGGCTACCGTGAAGTCCGTCCTCGTCTGGCAACCAAGGCAGATCAGGAAGCACTGTGGCAAGCGATTGCCGATGGTGTCGTCGACTGCATCGCCACTGATCACGCACCGCACTTACCTAGCGAAAAAGATCGCGAAAAGCCAAGTCCGGGCTATCCGCAACTGGAAGTCTCACTCGCACTAATGTTACGCGGTGTCCAAGAAGGCAGGCTGACCCTAGAACAACTCATCCCGATGATGTCGACCAATATCAATCGCATTTTCAATCTCGCTGAACAACCTGACACCAGCGTCGAAGTTGACCTCGATGCCAAGTGGACTGTCAAAGCAGCTGACATGTATTCCCGCTGCGGCTGGTCCCCCTACGAAGGCTGGGAACTCACCGGGCAAGTCAAGAAAGTCACCTTGCGTGGTGAAGTTGCCTTTGAAGACGGAGAAGTGAAAGCGAAGAAAGGCTTTGGGAAGAATGTGGCGGAGCTGAGGAATGCGTAAGGTGTAATTCGTAATGAGTTATACCCATTGCAATCTTCAAGCATCGAAGTGAAACGAAACCGTCGTAGTCAAACAATTTACGCATTACATCTTACGAATTAGCATGAATCTCACCGAACAACAACGCGCGGCCATTTCTGCGAAGTGGAAAGGCCAGCACATTCTCTCTGTCGACCAATTCAATCGATTGGATTTGGAAACGATTTTGGCCGTCGCCGATGACATGCGGGTGATTGTCAAAACAGTTGGCACGTGCGACTTGCTCAAGGGCAAGCTGACCTGCAATCTGTTTTATGAGCCGTCCACGCGGACGTCATCATCATTTGCGGCAGCCAGCGAACGGCTCGGCGGCAGCGTGATCCTAATCAACAACGTACAGTTCTCGTCGGTCACAAAGGGTGAAACCTTGCCGGATACCATTCGTGCGGTTGGGTCTTACACCGATGCAATTGTGCTGCGCCACTATGAAAAAGGCGCTGCCGAATTAGCCGCGAAATATTCAGCGAAGCCAATCATCAACGCTGGGGATGGCCCAGGGGAACATCCCACCCAAGCACTGCTAGACCTGTTTACCATCAAACGCGAACTTGGCAAGATTGATGGGCTAACTGTGACCCTCTTGGGTGACCTCAAGTATGGCCGGACTGTGCATTCACTGGCGCGCTTACTGACAAACTTTGAAGGCATCAAGATCAATTACGTGTCGCCTGACAGCTTGCGCATGCCAGACTATCTGGTCAAGCAAGTTGGCGATGCTGGCGTCGAGCAGCACGAATACGATGCGCTCGAACCAGTCATTGCAGAAACCGACATTCTTTACGTCACCCGCGTCCAAAAAGAACGCTTTGATGATCTGGCCCACTACGAAGCGGTCAAAGACGCGTTCATCATCTCGCCTGAAACGCTCAAAGACGCAAAACAAGACATGCGTGTCATGCATCCGCTGCCGCGCGTGAATGAAATTACAATGGAAGTTGATGCTGACCCTCGGGCAGCCTACTTCCGCCAAATGGAAAACGGCATGTACGTGCGCATGGCGTTGTTGTACTTAGTTCTAGGAAAACAATAGGATTACCGCCCACGAAGGACACGAAGAGGCACGAAGTTTTACTCAATACTCCTTAGTGAGCCTTCGTGACCCTTAGTGGGCAACTAAAAAATATGACTGCATTTTTTGAACGTGTTGAAGCCCGCGCGACGAGCGCAAATACCTTACTTTGCATCGGGATTGACCCGCATCCAAATCGACCTGAAGGCAAGTCTGCTGCGGCAGCCAAAGCCTTTGCCCTGAATCTAATTGAAAAGACGGCTGAATATGCGCTGATGTATAAGCCCAACAGCGCATTTTTTGAACGCTTTGGCGCTGACGGGATCGCGGCATTGATGGAAGTCATTGAAGCAGTGCCATCCGATATTCCAGTGCTGCTAGACGCCAAACGCGGTGACATCTCTAGCACCGCTGCGGCCTATGCCGACAGTGCTTTCAACACCCTCGGTGCCGATGCAATTACCCTAAGCCCCTATCTCGGCAGCGACTCGGTTGCGCCTTTCGTAGGCGATGCTGCCAAAGGTGCATTTGTGCTGTGTAAAACGTCCAATCCAAGCAGTGGTGATATTCAAGACATCGCGTTGGATGAAGTTGGCACGCCGCTTTACGTTCACATGGCGCACATGATCAGTCACTGGTCAGAGCACGACAATGTTGGGTTGGTCGTCGGTGCGACCTATCCAAAAGCACTCGGTTACGTCCGTGACGTTGCGCCAGGCCTTTGGATCTTAGCCCCCGGCGTTGGTGCCCAAGGCGGCGATCTGAAAGAAACCCTTGAAGCGGGCTTACGTCCAGACGGTCTTGGCGTGTTGATTACCGTTTCGCGCGCAATTGGGAATGCAGATGATCCCGCCGCAGCGGCACTCGCACTACGGGACGAGATCAATGAAGTTCGCGCTTCAATTGAGCCCGGCGTCGTTGTCGAACATATGCATGGCCCACGGGTCTCGCTCGCAGAAATTGCCGAAGCACTGGTCGACTCAGAATGCGTACGCTTTGGGAATTTCACGCTCAAATCTGGCATTCAATCGCCAATCTACATTGACATGCGTCGACTGGTGTCATTCCCGCAACACTTAGAAACAGTCGCCATCGCGCTTGATGACTTGCTGATGGAATGCGACTTTGACAGGATTGCCGCCCTGCCTTACGCAGCACTCCCAATTGGGACGGCAGTTTCACTGGTTGGAGATCACCCGATGGTCTACATCCGCAAAGAGCAAAAGACCTACGGCACAAAAGCCCCAATCGAAGGGCTGTATGAAGAAGGCGAAACCATCGTCATCTTGGATGATCTGATTACTAAGGGCGATAGTAAATTTGAAAGCATCAAGAAATTTACAGACCTTGGCTTAGAGGTTACAGATGTTGTGGTTCTGGTAGACCGCGAAATGGGGGCGCCTGAGAAACTTGCAGAACAAGGATTTACCTTGCGCAGCGCAGCGAAGATTACGGAGTTGCTGCCGCTGTGGCTCGCAATGGGTGCGATTGATGAAGCGCAGTATGAGGAAGTGTTGGCGTTTTTGCAGGGGTAGAGAAATTAGCCGCTGACGAGCGCGGATAAACGCGGATTTTT